>NZ_JBDKEE010000039.1:0-21340 GCF_051130085.1 Enterobacter sp. PTB | reverse complement strand
CCACGGTGCGGCCGTGGATATCATAGCGCCAGCGAATGCCGTTCAGCTGCGTCAGGCGGTTGTCCGTGACCTTCTCATCAGAACCTTCCAGCGGGTTACCGGCAGCATCCCAGCGGCACTGCTCCTGGCCAGGCAACGTGCTGTCCTGTACAAGCAAAATATTGAGGGTAAGGGTCAGCAAGGTGCGTAAGGAGGAAGCCCGAATGCCTGTTGAAGGTAAAGATTACATCGTTAAAGATGGCGACGTGGTGAACATCTTGTTAACGTTTGATCTGTTTTGAATGGAAAAAATCCACGCTTTGGCATGGATTTTTTTCATATGGGGGACTCATTGCGCCACCAGAATAATATTTATAGTTGGATTGGTTTGTAGTTTATAATTTTATCAGCAATTTCTTCTGCGCTAAGTTCTTCATAATAAATGTAATTGGCTGCCTGAGGGTCTGCGACACTTCTACAAAGTAGGTCAATGTTGTGATCAGCTTCCTCTTCTGTACCTTCACTACGTTGGATTTTTTTTATCAGTTCAATAAGCTCTTGTCTTTGCATATTACTCCTTAAAAAGGATAA
This sequence comes from Enterobacter sp. PTB, assembly GCF_051130085.1. NCBI lineage: Bacteria > Pseudomonadati > Pseudomonadota > Gammaproteobacteria > Enterobacterales > Enterobacteriaceae > Enterobacter > Enterobacter sp. PTB. The sequence goes on along the minus strand of NZ_JBDKEE010000039.1, from coordinate 20,770 downwards.
GCACGGTCTAGTGTGTCAAGGTGATATCTTGGCGTAATAATTACCAGATTATCAATATCATATACACCGCCTCCATGGTGGGCAGGGGTTCTATGGTGTAGTACAAAATATCTATTTTTCACGTTCCATTGCATAGCATGCGCTATTGGAGCTTTCCGCCCCGCATTCTGGTAACATTTGATGAACAACATTGCTTTGAAAGATGCGAATTGAAATATCCCCCTATACAGAAGTTCTCGCTAAAATCATCAAGGATTTTACTTCCCGGCCTCGTAATTTATCGACAATAGAAGATGGGAATAAACTTGCATCACCATGCTATTTCGCTGAAATAGCGTTAATTGCAGTCAGTTAATACAAACCCTAATAATATGATTTTATATCTGGCAGCCTGACTTTCACCCTCAGCTAAAACTATATGCAAAACATTGCCTGCAAACAAACCGGAATAAACATAAATATCTAAATCGTTATATTTATAGGAGGGACTTAGATCATCGCTATATGTTTTAACCTTTATCCCAGAGATATTTTTCAAGATCTGTTTTTTTAAATCATCATGTATACCCCAAAGAGGTTTGGCATCTTCATTTTTGAAAACAATCTCGCAATCTAACTTTGGTATGGATATTTTTTCTGAATAATCATAAAAATCATCATCCTTTCCATCATATATTGTTCTCTTGGGTTTGAAATTATAACTTCCCAGACTCATGAAATTTATTTCTCTCTAATTTTTTTATCAGCCAATAGTTGTTTTATTGATTTAGATAGTTCATATTGAGTTCCCCCTCCTGGTTGTTCAAACCAAGGTATCGCGGGTCCTGCATATGCATGTACTGGAGCAACCACTTCGTAGGTTTTATATGTTTTATCTAGCGTATCCAAAGGCAAGGCTCGGCTTTCGAAAGATGCTCCAGCAGGAGATACGAAAGTTCCTGTATCACTGAAAGTCCCATCGTTGATACGACCACCATATCTGTCAATTTTAGTTCCCGGTTTCAATGTTATCGGCGTAGCTTTGGTAAGCCCTCTATTTGGAGGCCATGCTCCAAGTCCCATAAAGGATTCTAAGCTTTGCCAGTCTTGGTTTTTCCATAATTTATATGCTTTTGAAGCATCTGTCCGTGTTTTGAAAAACACCTTTTGATTTGGATTGGAAACCATTCCATTCATTTTGACACCGACTAACCCCCCACGGATCCACCCCAGCGCATTCGGCGCATACTGGTAAAGGTTTATCCCCCCGCCAGCCCTATCGGGTCCTGCTGCGTAAACCTCCCGCAGTCCGTGTCGTAATACCGGAACAGATGTAGTGCAGCCCTGTCTCACGGTCCAGGTATTGCCCCTGCATCCGCAGGTTCTGAGAATATCCTGATACCTGCGTCTCGCTTTCCCGCAGCAGCTTGCCCCAGGCGCTGTTCACCCCTTCCCAGCGCACCTGCCCTACGCTATCCGTCATCCGCTCCGGCGTGCCGTTCGGCTGACAGTGAAACCAGAAGATCTCCGGTGCTTCCACGCCATCAATACGCGCCAGCGGATCGTAGCTGTCCTGACCGCTGTAGACAAAGGTCAGCGGCACGTCCCCGTGCACTTCCTGCAGCAGGCGGAACCCTTCCCAGACAAACCGGATGCTGACCGGCTTGCCGGTTGGCTGTCCGCCCAGCATCTGGCGTTGCGTTTTGCTGATGCGTCGTCCGAGCGGATCGTAGCGGAAGCTGACCTGCGCCTGAGGTTTGTTGTGGTCCCGCGGCTGGCTGATGAGGTACCAGCTGAACGGGTTATCGTCCCGCTCTTCCCGTACCATGTTATTACGGTAGTCATAATCCCAGCGGCGGGACCAGCAGCGCGGCGACGGACGCTGCGCATTGCCAGTGAATACATCCCGGCGATGCAGTCGACCAAGACGGTCGTACTTGCTGCGGGTTGTAAGCAGACCCCGGGGGCGGCGATTCTCAAGGTGGAGTCGTTCGTCGCGGGTATACTGACAATTTATTGAGGGAAAGGGTAAGCGAGGCGCAAAAAACAAGCAAGATACATGCAAAAGGAAAAAAATGATATTGTCAAAAATGGCTACGTGATGAACTAATTGTTTAACATTTTTTTTTGAATCAAAAAATCCACACCAAGGCGTGGATTTTCATTCAGAGATAAACTCCCTCTTCTAATGAGTTTTCAATAAACGTTGCTTTTGTAAAGGAAATTAGAACATCTGAACCTTGCTTTTTAAATTTAACTTTGTAACTACCAGGTTCTAAAATAATAAACTCACCAGAAATAGCATCTGAGTCATCAGGCTCAAGATCTCCGCCCGTGACATCCTCCCCCGCCCCAATGAAAACCTTTCCAGAAGGTACGTTTAAAAATAGTGCTCCAACATACTCGTCAACATTATTTTTTATATGAATTTTATAGGTGCCATCCTCTCCAAGATTGAGAAATAATACATTCCCTTTATTTATTTCTTCAATTTCATCTTCTGGAAGACTCCACCAATCTGCATCATTATCAATTCTATGTTTTAATGACATCAAATCATAAATAACTAATGTGGCAGTATTCGTCTGGACATGAATGGATTTATTCATTTTACCCCCTATTGAAATATTATTTCTCTGATGGCATCCCCAGCTGAAATCCCGCCTTTCTACCTGTATTTTCCAGGAACTACCGACACTTTTATTAATTGTTTCATTCAGCATTTATACTCTTTATACGGGCGAATCTTCAACAATTAAATTAACAGATGATCAGCATTTTACTTACTTAGATCAGGAGCTGAGCCGAACATCTTTTCAAAGCACGCAGAAACAGCTTGCCTTATCATTTTTTAAGGGCATTTGATCTTAATACGCTGGGCCAGTTCGAGTTAACGCATTACGCTTCATATCAAAGGAATAAAACCAATCATACCAGCCATTCTCTTGTACTGCATAACTACAGACGACAACCACTTCCTTTGATAGATCGAATGTTAAGTAATAGAAAATAGCGCCTTCAGGAGGTGCAGACGACAACAGTTTTTCGCCCTGAGCATTGAAAATTGTCAAAACGGTTGGTAATGGCTTTGGTTCGCTTAACGCAAAGACTAATTGGCGTGTTGAATCTATCATTACATAGTCTAAAAATGGTATAGTAATCAGTGGGTTAATTTCACCACACGTCCATTCAAGCAGATCATTTTCTTTAATACAATTAAGATTTTCAATCATAGGTAAACCTAAAATTTCAATGTTTGATCTGTTTTAAGTCACCTTCAAAAAACCCCACAAGATATAGACGGTACCGGGCTGACTGAACTTCTTTATACGTAAAAACAGTTGAAAAGTCTTTTAAACAGTTTTGACATGTGTTTTTCGAAACATACAATTGGCTTTCATCATAGCTATATTTATTATCTTCACTAAGATACTTCACACCTCTCATTTTCTTAACAAGAAAGCATTTTACCTCTTCGGTGAGCGAGTCAAAACCATATGAATTTACTATGGAATATATTATTACACCATCGCATTCAGGGCATGCTAGTTCCTTTCCATACTCTATGAAATCATTGTCAATGCCATCTAGGGCTAATAACTTCTTTTTCAGTCGATTTGTTATTTTCATTTTGTCTAAACCTTTAACTCCATTAATAGACAGGTTAGGTGATAAGCAAATGGGGGGATTTTATTAATTGATAACTTCATTTAGTCAAACATTCCATTCGATATAAATTCTACAGTCGAAGCTTTTTTCATTAGACTGTACAACAATTCTTCCCCATTCATGATCCCAGTGAATTCCATATGGAGGATTGTTAATTTCAAGCTTAGGGTTTGAGGTTATTTCATTCTCAACCTATTTTTCGTTTGAATACTAATTGGTCCTAAAAGGTAGTTACTATTTCTGAGAAATAACAAACTCATGACCAAAGATGGTAATTGTTAATTAAAGGGAAAAATACGTTGCATTTTTAGTTTTTAACTAGAACTTTATGGCTTGCTACAGAATTTCATAAAAATAGACTTCACAGCAGCAGAATTAAATAAGTCGCAAACTTATTAATTATTCTTTAAGGAAGACTCTCTTCGGTTACCAACCCCTCAACAAAGTGGGAAAATGAATTTGTCAGATATCTTTGAAGTTTTATATGATTCTCTTGCATAGTCAAATCTTTATCAAAAGAATCTGTGGCAAAATATACAATTGAATAATTATCTAAATTCAGACAAAAGAAATTCCCTCCCCAATCATTTGCGAAAGGAAGCAGGTTCCTAGGAATCACTTCCCTATCCAACATGCTAATATAGCAACCGTCAATTAAAGACCTAGGATCATCATTTGTCTGAGTATTATAAACAAACGGTTTAAATCCTGCTACCTCTACTGGCTCAAAACCTTCACCACCGTCCCACCAACTTTTCTCAGGAATGCCACCATTAAATTGCAGATAATGTGATACGAAATCATCCGGAAGGGTAATAGATAATTTACTTTCCGTTTTATAAATATCTGCACGTCCAATCTTTTTTTCACATTTTTTGAAGTTATTCATGAGATTATTAAGTAGTAATTACACTCCGTAAGCAATTATATGGAACATATTTATTCAAGCCACCTTTAAAAGGTAAATAACGATGTATTCATGTTCTTTTGCGCAAAAAAAATTCAAGGTATTTTCTAGGTCTATCCTGAAATGCACGCTCTTTGCCGTAGTTATAAGCATCGTTAAAATATTTATACGCTTCCTCAAATTGATTCAACTCATAACAGACCATGCCGAGATCGATTAAGGGTGCAGTGTCTATATCCGATCCACATGTCCGTAATGTCGTCTCTCCCCATTTCTTTGCCTCAGCATAATCCGCCAGATCAAAATATACGCTGTATATGCATGCACAGATCCAGTTGGCAATTTCCCATTCGAGCTTCGGCTCAGGAAGAGCTTGCCAGGCTTTGTGGTATTGCTCTAACGCCTCAGTATATTTTTTATCATCATGAAACTCATTTCCTTTTTCTATAAAAGATGTAACTCTTTTTTCATCAAATTTATCGTAACCGATTTTCATGTGTTTATTGATGGTGAATCGCAAAGAAACCTCCTAACCAATATAAAAGCTGACATGAGCCATAAATACTTTTTGAATAAAGAAGTTCTCTAAAAAATGTTATTTTTAATTTTAAAAAATAAAAAGTTAACCAAAAAAGAATTGCTTAAACCCTTTTGCCTCAACATCCTTTAGTTTGCTTTTAAGCATAAAATCGATATCTTCCAGAAAATCCTCTCTGAAATTAAAATCATCATCTGTACCATCACCATCATATTTACTTTGCTCTATCTCAATGGCAGAACAAAAAACATCCAAAAAGTCAGCTAAGGAACCGGAAATGATAAAGTTTCGTTTTTGAATACTACCATAAACAGGAGATGTTATATTTCGGGTGTCACAAAAAAGAACGTCTCCATTTCTTTCAGCAAAGATTATATACTCATCGTGCCAGGCCGTATCATTTTGAACTCGCCAACCTGATAATATTTCATTGAGATCTTGAGACTCAACAATTTGTATAAAGAAAGTACCATAAAATGTTGGATGGTCATTTAAAATCAAATGGCTATAAAAAAATCGAATTTCGCCATTCAAATTCACAGGGAGAGAACTTTCATTTTCTTCTGCTGTAAAGTCTATCTCTCCCATATTTAAATCATTCGTTTTGAATTTGATAACAAAGTCTTGAATAGTATTTTTTATATACATCATTCCTCTTTAAGAGTTAACATTATTGATTACTCGTATAACTACTATGATCTATAGTTGAAAAATGGACTCATCATCCAAAGAAGTTTTTCGCGCCATTAAAAAATAAAAATAAAGAACCAGTAATGGCACGACACCATTCAATATTAAGATAGTTTATTGCCCTTTCTCTTACGATTTGAGTCTATTTCGTAGAAATAATCTTCACAGAAAACGTCTAAAGCATTTTCCAGTTGAACAAGTTTCAAACCCCGGAAGCCTTTACTTTCAATTACTTCCTTAACCTCTTGTTTAATAATGACAAACCCTCCTAATAATGTGCCGCTAAACGAAAAAATATCATATTCAATCGCATCATTCTTTAATTCAATTTTAAAAGGTATGATATCTCCGAATTTATCATCTTCAAGAATAGATTTTTCTTCATCTATAACATCCACGCCTGGAAAATATACATATTTAAAATCATCTCGAAGAACTTGTCCATTCCTAATCGAAACTGGTGTTATATCTCGATCAAAAATAACATTGTGCTTATAATTTTCTAAAATTGAAAATAAAGACTTGTCCATCAAGTGCCCAAAGTCTTTTTTATAATAGTCAAATTTCAAAGCCCCAACATTTTTATTGCACAACAAATAAATACGATCTGGACATGCATCGTCTGTTATTCGATAAGGGAAGGAAAATGCAGAGCCTTCTATTTCCCAGTTTTCATCGATCTGTAATCTTTCATCAACCATGCCCTGTAAATTTCTTGGCATGAGTGATGATTCAAAGTCATTCATGATCACATAATAGGACATTAATTCATTCCCCTGCATTTTGTTGTGGGAACATGACCCATCCAAATTTTATTCTTCATATCAATCTGGGTCCGCCTTATAGCTATCCTCGTCCCTTTAGCATCTAATATCCCAGAATTATATCGTTGCTCAACACGAGCAATTCGCTGGCGGACAATACCACTATAGTTATGATGATTACTGCTATGGAAAACATCCATTCCTTTCCTGCATCTTGTTTCATTGCTGTTGCGCTGCCTGGCAAATAAATACCATTAAATGCAGAGTCCATGTCTTTACCGATGCCAATATTATTGAAGAATGATTGGTTCTCTTTCCACACCTCAGCGGGTATAACATGGTAAGCAGAGAGTCGATCTCCAACTTTGCCAGACATATCTTTAACTAATATACCACTATTAAATAACCCCCACGGATCCACCCATCCCAGCGCATTCGGCGCATACTGGTAAAGGTCTATCCCCCCGCCAGCCCTATCGGGTCCTGATGCGTAAACCGCCCACAGTCCGGGTCGTAATACCGGAATAGAATGTAGTGCAGACCTGTCTCACGATCCGGGTATTGCCCCGCATACGCAGGTTCTGAGAATATCCTGATAACTGCGTCTCGCTTTCCCGCGACAGCTTGCCCCAGGCGCTGTTCACCCCTCCCCAGCGCACCTGCCCTTCGCTATCCGTCATCCGCTCCGGCGTACCGTTGGGCTGGCAGTGGAACCAGAAGATCTCCGGTGCATCCACGCCATCAATACGCGCCAGCGGATCGTAGCTGTCCTGGTGGCTGTAGACACAGGTCAGCGGCACGTCCCCGTGCACTTCCTGCAGCAGGCGGAAACCTTCTCAGACAAACCGGGTGGTGACAAGCTTACCGGTTGGCTGCCCGCCCAGCATCTGGTGTCGCATTTTGCTGATGCGGCGACCGAGCAGATCGTAGCGGAAGCTTACCTGCGTCTGCGGTTTGTTGCGGTTCCTCGGGTTTGGCCGTTATCCTTCTCTACGGTGCGAGCATGGATATTATTATGCCAGCGAATACCATTCAGCTGCGTCAGGCGGTTGTGCGTCACCTTCTCAGCAGAACCTTCAAGCGGTTTACCGGCAGCATCCCAGCGCCACTGCTCCTGCCCGGGTAGCATGCCGTCCTGAACAAGCAAACGCCCGACGCTTTCGTATTGCCAGCGGTACCAGCTGAACGGGTTATCATCCCGATCTTCCCGTACCAGGTTAGTGGCGGGACTCGCATCGCGGTGCCGGACGCTGGGCATTGCCGGTAAAGACGTTCCGGCGATGCAGTCGACCAAAATAGTCGTACTCGTTGCGGGTGGTCAGCGCCCCCTGCGTGCAGAATGGAAAAATTGCACTGTTAAAGATGGCGACATACTAAACTTCCTGAGTAAAGTTTAAATAGTTTCAGTTGTGTCTTGAGACTCTCTTTACCTTATGGCATTTACTAATAACCAACGCCATATCTTGATTTTTTATTGAAAGATCAACTAAGGTGTATATAGTGAATCCTGAAAGTGAGTAATTCATCTCGCCATAAATCCAATTTTTACAAAATTATTATCTAACTATTCTTTATGCATTTCATTATACATTTCTCTTTTTTAGACTCGCTTATAAAAGATGTACAAAGAAGATTATTATTTCATTTAGAAAAAAGGGATTAATCCGAGTTTTTATCTCGTATACGAAATAAGTCAGTCATCTATAATAAATTTAAATATCACTATTGGACAATATGACTTCCGTTCCATGAATGGATAACTCATATATGTAATGTACGATTTATTACCATCAGAGATTAAGATCCCATTCAATATATATCCCACAATCAAAGGATCTTTCATTTGATTGCACTGTTATCTCTCCCCATTCATAAGTCCATTTTGTTCCATATGGAGGCTTATTTATCTTTCCCATATTGTTTCTGGAAAATTTATTTTGAACCCATTCTGTCAATCGTCTTTCTTCCTCTTCTAGATTTTTTAACGATGCCCTCTTATCCCAATCTTTGAGTGATTGATAAAAATCTCCGTCTTTATTTGTAAGAAAAAGAGATGGATTAAATGAGAAAATTGCTGGTCTGAACTCTACGATAAAGTTCTGCCCTTCCCATTCAATATCATTTTTCGAAAAATAAAATTTACCTATCTTAGTGAATTGCGGATGGGTTTTGTAAAATTCAGATGAAGTGAATGTTTCAAAAGAGCTAAGTTCAATAGGATAACCATCAATTTTAACATTCCCATTTTTAACATTAAATGTCACCTTCTTCATATATCTATAATCTTAGCAGGAATTAATTTACCTCTTGCTTCTTCAGGTATGTAAAACTGCCCCCCCTTTCCGGATTGAGGATTCGCCGTTGCACAACCATTAGAAACAAATATATCCTTAGATACATAATATTCCCTAACTTTGGTTCCTATAGGGAAATCTGAGTTAAGTGTCACTTGTGACACCTCATGATATCCTAATGAATCACCTTTAGATTACCTAACTGTAGTATGAGTTAGGGTATATGCACGTAACTGATCGCCATTTGAATGCAATGCATAGAGGATCGTTCTTTTTTAAGCGTTCTGTTCGAGTAACTATCAATACCTTTATAATCTTTATTATGAGGTCCTTGCCACTTACCACATCAGCACCATCAACTTCGCGATAAACATTCCAGTATTCATTACCATGAATATGAGGTTGAGAGGAAATCTGGACGTTATCTTTCAACACATTCGGTAAGTTTATGGAGTCATAGCGCCAGCGAATGCCGCAAAGTCGTCAGTGGTTTGTTAGCATAACCTTAAATACCGAACATCAATAAAATTCATATGATACTTTTTGTTAAGAAAATAATCCGTAATCTTTATAGCAGCGTACACTAATGCACTGTATTAGATATACATATTGTTCTATTGACAACATGCGTGCCATAAAGTTATTAACAGTCCATAACCTGGATTTTTAGAATCGAGGGTTCCGCATCGGATTCATTATTCAAATCCTAACACCCTCGATTGTGGTCGAACATTAACATTTAAATCGAATATATTAAATAATTTCCGTTCTTCACCTTCAGGTCCGAATTTATATTCATCACCAACTAACCTCAGTATTTTTTCTTCATCTACAAAGAAACCTCTGTATACTATAGCGGAAATTATCCTTCCAAATATATCTGAAGAAACATGTCTTCTCAATGTTTTAAGATCTGCTAAATTACCTCTAAGAATATAATAAGCGTAATTCATTAGAATGAAGTTGGATATTAATAAATTTTTTGTAGATTGATGCTTATCAAAACACTGATCCAAAGCTTTATATATTATTTTTTTAGATTTTTTATATGCATTAATAAAATTACCAGGATCGATAAGATAGCAATTTTTATCATTAAACAACAGGTGATTATCTTCGTTATTCGCAACAAACAAAAAATTTAATACCGATGATTGATAGTATTTTATAGCCTCAATATCTTCAAGGTTTTTCTTTTTTTCAAGTTGTGCATAAAATTGCTCAAGCAATGATAATACAGTTACATTACCATGCTGAACAGTATTTATACAGAGCCCGGCATTAGTAATGCATAGCAAATTATAAGAGTCATCATCCATGCCCATTTCAAAACACAAAAACCTTAAAAAAAAGCCTTTTGCTTTTATTGCGTAATCTTCTTTGTTGTTTTTTAAAGAAAGAAGTTGATGTATATAAAATAATATAAAGATATCTTTATCTATACGCTGTCGATTATCTATTTGAAACAGATAACCTAATCGAGATAGAAAAACTTCAAATGCATATTTCCCTTCTTCACTTAGGCCTAGCTTCTTTAATGCACGCTGTAACATAACTTTAGGAAAGCAAGTTTGCCAACGACTCAACTCTGCATACTTCCCATTTTCTTTTTTAAAATAAACGGGAAAAAGGTCTGGTTCATCTTGAACATAGACATAATTTCCAAAACTTTCAATCTCTGCTCTCGCATTAGTGAAGTGTTCAATTTTATGTAGATACATTTCAAAAATCATTAAGTAATCCTCTTACCACATTTCTTCCAATTACCTTTAGCATCTTTCTTTTCAATCTGGAATGAAGTGATTTTATCATTAAAACGAGAAAGGATATTTTTACCGATGCCCCTTGCTCCAGGTTCATTTCTCTTTGATAGAGCTCCATCTTTCAGCCCGGTTTCTTTGTAATCAACTTTTGATATATCACTATGTTGATTAAGAAGCTCAACCCCAGAGTCATTTACGGTCATAACGGCACGATACTGTTCATTTCCAGGGTTAAACCCTGGTCGGCTATCATGATTAACCCATATGGCTTTTTCACCACGATTATTAGGAACCAATCCGCCTTTACCATCGAGTTCAGAAGCTGAAGCAATCGCTTCATCTTTACTCATATAGCGTATAACTTCCTCTTGTTTTAATCCCAGAGGGTCTATTCGGGTTAAACTATTGGCACCATACTGGTAAAGGTTTATTCCCCCCGCCAGCCCTATCGGGTCCTGCTGCGTAAACCGTCCGCAGTCCGGGTCGTAATACCGGAACAGATTGTAGTGCAGCCCTGTCTCACGGTCCTGGTATTGCCCCTGCATGCGCAGGTTCTGAGAATATCCTGATACCGGCGTCTCGCTTTCCCGCAGCAGTTTGCCCCAGGCACTGTTCACCCCTTCCCAGCGCACCTGCCCTTCGCTATCCGTCATCCGCTCCGGCGTGCCGTTCGGCTGACAGTGGAACCAGAAAATCTCAGTGGCATCCACGCCATCAATGCGCGCCAGCGGGTCGTAGCTCTCCTGATCGATGTAGACACAGGTCAGCGGCACGTCCCCGTTCACCTCCTGCAGCAGGCGGACCCCCTCCCAGACGAACCGGGTAGTGACCGGCTTGCCGGTTGGCTGTCCGCCCAGCATCTGGCGTCGCGTTTTGCTGATGCGTCGCCCGAGTGGCTCCTAGCGGAAGCTGACCTGCGTCTGCGGTTTGTTGCGGTCCCTCGGCTGTCTAATCACTTCCGTCAAGCGATGCTCCCCGTCGTAGCAGTAGTGCCAGCGGGTCTGGCCGTTATCCTTCTCCACGGTGCGGCCGTGGATATCATAGCGCCAGCGAATGCCGTTCAGCTGCGTCAGGCGGTTGTGCGTGACCTTCTCAGCAGATCCTTCCAGCGGGTTACCGGCAGCATCCCAGCGCCACTGCTCCTGTCCGGGCAGCGTGCCGTCCTGAACAAGCAAACGCCCGGCGCTGTCGTACTGCCAGCGGTACCAGCTAAACGGGTTATCGTCCCGCTATTCCCGTATCAGGTTATTACGGTAGTCATAATCCCAGCGGCGAGACCAGCGGCGCGGCGGCGGACGCTGCGCATTGCCGGTAAAGACGTCCCGGCGATGCAGTCGACCAAGACGGTCGTACTCACTGCGGGTGGTCAGCAGCCCCTGGGTGCGGCTGGTCTCACGGTGAAGTTCGTCGCGGCTAAAATCTGAGACCGACAGCTTATTGAGAGCAGGGTGAACAAGGAGCGAAGAAGCAGGCAAGATGCTGCGTAAGGAAAAGATTACATCGTTAAAGATGGCGATGTGATGAACTCTTGCTTAACGTTTGATTTTCTTACGGGGTTAAAACACATTTTCCAAGAGTTCTGTCTTCACACTGACCTCAAAAGGTATGCTTTCAACAGTCGCAAGCTTTATTTTCGACACCCCATCATTAAATAATTGCGAGGTTTTTTACACCAATACGCATTCAATTCATAATTTTATATTATTCCATTTGCAATAATCCCTCCAGGATTTTTCATCTCTGAAACCAGAACGATAATTACAATAAATTGCACCTGAGCAATTCCAATGGTCATATGCCGCATTAATATGGCCCCATGCACCATGAATTGGGAGGTCAACATTAGTTTTTTCTTTGAACCAGTCCCTTAATCTTTTTGTAACTTTCCCCTCTGGTTTTTTTTGCTCCCCATCGATTAATTTATAAGGCGCGAAACTCCAACTACCTATAATAGCATTTTCATCATTAGGTTGAATAAAGTTAACTATCAAATAAATATCACCATGCGTGTTTCCTTTTATGTTAAAAATAGCTCTATAAGAGACTGTATCACATCCCTTATCTGGCCAAGGCTCCCAATTTAAATTATCATTATTCATTATTTCTTTTTTGGTTGTAAGTGGTGTCAGCATCAGCATTTTATTGAAGAAAAAAGCGCCTGTATCTATAGCAAGATTCATAGTCATATTCCGATATCAAAAGGCTTGCCAATAGGCTCAAGCACAATTTTATAATTTGAAAGGAAAAATTGTGTTCCTCCTCCCTGACCAAAAACAACAGGATCTTGTGATAATGCTTGTCCCGTTCCAGCAACTGCATCTCGTTTTACACGGTACGCCTGAATTTTGCTACGGAATCCAAATATTCTATGTGGCTGTACCTGCAAACTCTCCCATAGTTTTTGTCTACTACCGCCAGCGGCATCGAGAGTTGCCTTATCAAAATAAAAACCAGATTGTCCAGGAGCACCACCGTAGATGACATCACCTTCTTTTAACATTGTGTTAGACCATAAGTCGCGTCCTTTGTACTCCCCATGACCTTGCCACTGCCTGCCGAAAGCAGCCTGATTATGGTCATTTGCTTTCGTCGGTGCACATCTTGGTTTCAACCCCCACGGATCCACCCACCCCAGCGCATTCGGCGCATACTGGTAAAGGTTTATCCCCCCCGCCAGCCCTATCGGGTCCTGCTGCGTAAACCGCCCGCAGTCCGGGTCGTAATACCGGAACAGATTGTAGTGCAGCCCCGTCTCACGGTCCAGGTATTGCCCCTGCATGCGCAGGTTCTGAGAATATCCTGATACCTGCGTCTCGCTTTCCCGCAGCAGCTTGCCCCAGGCGCTGTTCACCCCTTCCCAGCGCACCTGCCCTTCGATATCCGTCATCCGCTCCGGCGTACCGTTGGGCTGGCAGTGGAACCAGAAAATCTCCGGGGAATCAACGCCATCGACACGCGCCAGCGGATCGTAACTGTCCTGATCGCTGTAAACGTAGGTCAGCGGCACGTCCCCGTGCACTTCCTGCAGCAGGCGGAACCCTTCCCAGACAAACCGGGTGGTAACCGGCTTGCCGGTTGGCTGTCCTCCCAACATCTGGCGGCGCGTTTTGCTGATGCGGCGACCGAGCGGATCGTAGCGGAAGCTGACCTGCGTATGCGGCTTATTGCGGTCCCGCGGCTGGCTGATGACCTCCGTCAGGCGATGTTCACCGTCGTAGCGGTAGTGCCAGCGGGTCTGGCCGTTATCTTTCTCCACGGTGCGGCCGTGGATGTCATAGCGCCAGCGAATGCCGTTAAGCTGCGTCAGGCGGTTGTGCGTGACCTTCTCAGCAGAACCTTCCAGCGGGTTACCGGCAGCGTCCCAGCGCCACTGCTCCTGGCCAGGCAGCGTGCCGTCCTGAACGAGCAGACGTCCGGCGCTGTCGTACTGCCAGCGGTACCAGCTGAACGGGTTATCGTCCCGCTCTTCCCGCACCAGGTTATTGCGGTAGTCGTAATCCCAGCGGCGAGACCAGCGGCGCGGCGACGGACGCTGGGCATTGCCAGTGAATACATCCCGGCGATGCAGTCGACCAAGACGGTCGTACTCGCTGCGGGTGGTCAGCAGCCCCTGGGTGCGGCTGGTCTCACGGTGGAGTTCGTCACGGGTAAAATCAGAGACCGACAGCTTATCGAGGGCAATGCTGAGCAGATGCCCGCTGCCGTAGTAGAACTGTTTCAGCTCGCGGCCATCGGGCAGCGTGACGGAGGTGCGGTTGCCGAGAGCATCATACTCCCATGCCAGCTCACCGTGCTCGCCCACTTCACGCGTGACACGCCCCAGGGCGTCATACTCAAAGGCAAGTTCCTGTTCTGCCTCTGCACTCCAGGCGTCAACGGAAAGTGCCGGATGAAGTCCAATACGACTCAACAAACCTGACGGTGTGTAGTGATAACGGGTCTGCCCTTCCGGCGTGGTGCGGGCAACCAGCTGGCCACTCGCGCTCCAGGCGAAGGCATGGGTGATGGCTTCCGGATGACCGGCGGCAAACGTGCGCGCTATCGTTCGCCCGCATGCGTCATAGCGATACTGCGAGGTTACGCCATCGAGCCCCACCTCTTCCAGCAGCAGCGAGTCGGGCCCCCAGCGGAACTGATAGGCTTCGCCATTTTCATTTTCCAGGGCAATCAGTCGCCCGCGGCTGTCCCAGCGGCGACGGACCTCTTCACCCTGAGTATTACGCGTAGCGGTTAATCGTCCTGCCTCGTCGTATATAAACTCACTTTCTTTGCCATCAGCGCCCGCATGCGTCACCGGCAGGCCGCGTTCGTTCCATGCAAGTGACTCTGTCCAGCCTTCCGGTCGATCGAGTTGCACCGGACGCCCTGCGGCATCGTAGCGATAGCGCGTCTCTTCGCCGTCAGCGCCGATCTCAGTCGTTAACCAGCCCAGCGGATGATAGGTATAGCGGGTTATTCGTCCTGAACAGTCTGCGGCACGAATGACCTGCCCGGCCTCGTTGTACTCCTGGTAGCGACTGTTTCCCGCGGCATCAACTTCTTCAACGACCTGACCAAACTCGTCCCGGCGCAGCAGTGTTGTCTGCCCCATCGGGTCCACCACACGCTTCAGCCCGTGATGTTCGTCGTACCAGAAACGGGTCGCACTGCCGTCGGCTTCAATGATGGCTGACGGCAGCGCGCGGTGCTCCAGCCAGGTGGTGGTGCGGGTATTGCCGTCGGCGTCGATTTCCTGCACCCGGTTGCCCATTTCGTCGTAGACGAAGGTGACGGCGTTACCGAGCGGATCGATGCGACGGGTCAGAAGTTCGTTTTCATCCCACTCGTAGCACCAGTTTTCACCGCGCTCGTCAACGTAGCGGACAATCAGATTTTGCGCGTTCCAGTAGTGCTTACGCGTCTGGCCATCGTAGTGCTCGACGGTCGTCAGCCCGGCGGCTAAATCGTAGGTGAAGCGGCAGCCGTCGCCGGTGCTGGTGCGGTTTTCCACGACGCGCCAGTGGTCGAATTTTTGCCAGCGGTATTCGCTCTCCAGCCCGCCCGGCAGGCGGTGCCAGACCATCAGGCCGTGGTCGTTATAGCGGTATTCGCGCGTTACTACGCCAGAGGCATCCGTCACGCTCGCCAGCTGGCCGCGCGCATCGTAACCCCACTGCATCAGCGGCCAGGTACGGTTGCCGTCAAAATGGCTGGCAGAGGTGGCGCGCTGCGGGAAACGCTCATCTTCATAGCGCAGGGTGACATCAATCGCCCGTGGCTCATCGTGAAGATTGACCAGCCTGCCGTGTTCATCCCACTCCGTCAGCAGCGCGTTACCGTATTCGTCGCTGAGGGAGGCCAGACGCAGGATGGTGGGATTCGCCCGGGTCGGTTTATACAGACGCCATACCGCGCCGTCATCGTCGGCAATCGCCACGTCGCCGCTCTCATTGCGGCGGATGATGATGCCTTCGCTGATGCTGTAAAACGCGCGATCGACGGGCGGCAGCTCAAAGCTTAGCTCACGGCCGGTTTCGTCGAACCAGGTGGCGTTGTTCTCTTCGAGCGTCAGATAGCTGTCAAAGGTTGTCGCCCAACCCAGACCAAACAGCCCTTCACGGGTGGTCAGGCTGTTGTAGCTGCGCTGCCAGCGCAGCGGGAAGCGCCCCGGCAGCGAGAAATCGAGTTCATCGTCATCATTCAGCACCTTCACACCGGTTGCAGCATGTACCGGGTGCGAGGAGCCAAACACAGCATTAACGGCCATATCGGCCAGCATGCCACCGCCGGCTGCCGCCAGTGCACAGGGCATATTTTTCAGGATTTTACCCGGACGTCCGCGCAGCAGGGAGAGCGCGATCATCCCCAGCGCCAGACCCGGCGTTTTACCGCTTTTGATATCGCGGACCGTGAGCGTGTCCCCGCCGATGATCACATTCGGGGAGACATCGTCGGAAACGGTGCCTTCGCAGGTGGTGCGATCTTTTGCACGTACCGCGGGCTGCCCGTTAATGAAGACGCTTTTAGAGCCTTCCGCCAGATACTGCGGCCCGGAGTGCTTTTCGCACGCCACCTTGTCTTCTTCCAGCGGCGAGGTTCCCGCGGCGGCAGAAGCCACGCTCGGCTGCCACATCTCGCTGCCAAATTGTCCAGCGGCGGAAAGCAGCATGCCGGCGTAATCGGCAAAGCTGCCCGGAGACTGTGGCTCAGGTGACGGTGTGTCAGCGGGCGTAAGCGTCCCGGCCGCTCGTGCCGCGGGAATTGCGTTCGTCAGAACGTTATCAGACCCGGTGGTGATTTTGCCCGCTGGCGACGGCGGGAACAGCGCGTTGCCTAAGCCTTCGGCGGCGTTGCTGATATCGTCAGTTATACCTGCCACGTTTGCCAGTACGCCGCCAATGATCCCACTTAACAGACAACTGGATCCAATCGCCGCCACGCCCGCGGCGGCGGCACCCGCCCCCAGCAGCGGAGCAGCAACGGTTGCCGCCGCGCCTACGGCAGCGCCGATAACGGCATAGGCCGCACCTTCCGCCACAATACTGGTGATATCCGCAAAAATGCTGGAGTGAATGATCTCGTCGCCCTGACGGGCCGCGTTGTTATCGCTCATGCCTTACACATTCCGGTTGTCGTTTAGCGTCAGACTCTGCTTAAGCGCGCTCCAGCGCCCCTCATCCTCTGCGGTGAATGCTCTGAGCGCCGAGAGGGTAAAAATCATCAACACCGGCTTGCCCGGCGTTTGTACTGCCAGCTGTTTTTGCCAAATGCGCTGTCCGTTACTGTCAAAGGTCGTCTCGACTCCCAGCGCGTTAATTTTTCCGTCAGGCCCGACCTTTATGCTCTGGAATGCGCTTTGGGCAATCTCGCCCATCTGCGGACGTAGTAGTTCCCACTGGCGGTGAAACTCTTTCTCATAGTCGCTGCCATCCGGAATAACGCCGCGACTGACCACCACGGACAACCCGCTTTCGTCGTCGCGAATAATGTTCATACTGTTATCCTGCCAGGCAGCAGGAAAAAGGGAAAACGAACCTTCCTGGAGGGTGTATTTCATAAGTGAACTCGGGATGATTAATATTGTGAGAAATAAAAGGGGCCAATCCATGCTGGCCTTTGGGCTGGCTGTTTTATTCTTTAAGCCATTGACCTGATTGTTCGACTAAAACATGGTTGCCTTTGCTCACGACCAATTTCACGGGTGAGTAAGTCACGGTGTAAGCGATCTCGCCATTCTTATAGGTAGAGCCAATTATTTTACCTGCAGGATCGTGCAACGTTTTCCCCTTAAGGGAGATCGTACTATTATCACTTTTGCGCACGCCGAGATAATACATCTGGTCACATTCACTAGTAAAACGCCCGCACTTATTGACCAGAGAAATAGCGAACTTTTGAGTATTGAGTTTTCGGGTTTCAACTGTCTGAGCCGAAGCAGCTTTCTGTAACGTATAACGCTGCGGAGCATAATAATTTCCTTTTTGAGGAGGAGTAACTAAACGCCATTCCATTTTACTCCCCTTAATTTCCAGAACAACCCGTCCGCCTATACCGCCAAACGATGAGTTGAACTCAACATTGGCACGATTGCCCGCGATCGTACCGCTAAGATTACGCTCATCATCTTCCGGGCAATCAATGCGGTTTCCTCTTTGAGAAATATAGCAATAAGATCCGGAGATACGGCCACCTGATTCAGCTAACCGCAGAGTTAACGTCGAGTCGTTCGCGTACTCGCCTGACCATACTCCGCCAAATGCGGGACCAGATTGGCTTATCGTTTCAAAATGCAGTGTGCCAAATCTTGCAGCCCATTTTTTAATATCGCCGTTAATATCCTGGCGATGTTCAGAAGACTGATAATGAATAACGTCAGACTCGGGTATGACCCAGGCAGCGTAGATTTTGCCATCTGGTTCGATAACCAAAGCAGAGGCGTTTTCCAGATAAAGATCTTTTAGCCAGCCTTCAATTAACAATCCTCCGTCAGCCGTGGAATGCGGTTCACCAAATACATCAAAATTGTTGATAAACGTCTGGTAATCGCTTCCCAGGGCCTTTCTGAGGAGGTCTGTCACTTCGCTATCGTTAACGATGCGACTGACCGTATTGAGCTTATTGTATTGTGATAACTCTAGCGCAGTTGCAGTTTCAATTGCATCTGCCAAGAAAGCGGTGAGCAATACGGCTGCCAGATATTTCCTTTTCATAAATTACTCTGGATTTCCATTGTCGTAATTCATTGTTATCTTCACAATTTTACTGTCTTTGATCTCAAAAGAGAGGACCTTTTTACCCAACTCATAGGTAATCCATTGTTCTCCGGCATCCTTTGCGACCTGACCGTCACCGTATGCTGTGTTCAAGTCCGTTCTCGTTGAACCAACATGGACACCACGCGGCGTTGCGACATCTGTAGCAGTCAGCGTGATCTGCGACACGATATAATCATCAACGCTTCGTTCCGCTTTATCCCACCAGAGATTGGAACTGAAAATGTCTAACCCAGACTTTTGATGCTGGAAGAATTTATAATTAGCTCCGTCAAAAGGAACCTCACCGGTAAAACTGCCTTCCACTGGCACGTCAATTCTGCGCGCAACGTCAGGAGTCCATCTGTCACCCAATTCGACAGGCTGGCTTTTTATCTGCACAGAAAAATCGTGATTTGTCAGAACGGGCGGTATAACTTGAGCCAATACCGAACTGCTGCACAGACAGGTAAGCATCAGAACAAAACAAAGATATGTCGGAGTCTGTTTTTTCACGTTAATCGTCATTTTCTCAATCTAAATTACGCTTCTCACCGATGTGGGAAACCGCGAGTCATGGAAGCTGTTTTCTTAGTCAGCGCTAATAACAACAGAGCTCAGACAGTCAGGTTTTTTTACGGTGAAACTGAAACTCACTTTTTGTCCATTCATATCTTTTGGTGCTGTATAACTGGTCACTTCATTCTCCGAGCGGCCTCGGGGATAATCAGTTAACGTCAGTTGTGGGTAATGCTTTTTAACGGTTTGAAGTGTGATGCACTGGCCTGATGGTGAAAAATTCAGTAAGGGAGCCATGCCATCATTTTTTTTGCTTACTCGTAAATCAATGGTAGTAATGCTCGTACCCTCCAAAAGCTTGAAATCATCAGCATGGTAGAAGTTCATATATGCATTATTTTTCATGTAGTTAAAGTGCAACGGCATGTCATTTAGACTCGTAACGGATAACGTTTTGAGTAAGGCGCTCATTTGTGAAATGAACGCCCAGAGATCTTTTTTCTCTGAATCTCCCTCAGCCATTCCCGTCGTTAATAATGCAATAAGCACTGCTACGACCTTACTCACCTTTAGTCGTAAATTTCTCCTGCACCGCCGCATCAATATCCCCTTTATGCCCGGAACCCGGCGCCGTGGTACCCGGTTGTGTGCCAGACGTATTCAGGTGCAGCTTACCGCCCGTGGTGATATAACCATCCCCTTCCACGAAGAAGTTAAACTCTTTACCGATCAGGTTAATCTTGCCGTTAGCGTTCAGCTCAATTGCGCTTTCACCGGAGACCAGCCGTAGCTTCGTACCGGAAGCAATGACATATTGCTCCACCGCCGCATCCAGCTTGCCTTTGCCCGTCAGGATCTCTGTTCCGCCTTTCACCGCCTGGATCTGATTCGCTTCCACCCGATGCAGTTCATTTTTCTTCACATAATGGCTGCGCTCGCCACCGACGCTGTGCGTTTCATCGTTCTTAATGCTGGTGTCCATGTTGCGCTCAGCCTGGATCCACACCTGCTCTGCGCCCGCCTTGTCCTCAAAGCGCAGGGCGTTGGCATTATCCACGGAGCCATCCTTCGTGCGGCTCATAAAACCCATCTGCGTGGCTGCAGCCGGCAGCGCCCACGGCG
Organism: Enterobacter sp. PTB; assembly: GCF_051130085.1. Taxonomy (NCBI): domain Bacteria; kingdom Pseudomonadati; phylum Pseudomonadota; class Gammaproteobacteria; order Enterobacterales; family Enterobacteriaceae; genus Enterobacter; species Enterobacter sp. PTB. The sequence goes on along the minus strand of NZ_JBDKEE010000039.1, from coordinate 294 downwards.
GCATGCTTGCTTCGTTATACACCCGCCCGGTGATAATCGGACGGTCCGGGTCACCGTTGATAAAGTCCACCACCACCTCATCGCCGACCCGCGGAATTTGCACCCCGCCGTACCCCTGACCCGCCCAGGCGCTCGACACGCGCACCCAACAGGAGCTGGTGTCATCCCCCTTCGCCAGACGGTCCCAGTGGAATTTCACCTTCACGCGGCCATATTTGTCCGTCCAGATACTTTCGCCGTTTGGTCCCACAACCTTTGCCGTCTGCGGGCCGTAGGTGCGCGGCCACGCCGTGC
>NZ_JBDKEE010000038.1:0-26123 GCF_051130085.1 Enterobacter sp. PTB | reverse complement strand
ACCTCGTGGCCCGTTACAGGGTTTTCAATCAGCTGGAAATGACGGCTATCGGCTGCACCCGCCAGTCAGAGGCAAACCGGAAGGGGCGCTGGGGCATTCTGACCAATAACAATGGCCGGGTGGTGTCGCTTTCGGTTGGCCTCGACGGCAACATTCCGCAGCCCGGATACATTATTGCCGTTGCAGACAGAAATTTATCCGGGAAAGATTTGGGCGGCAGGATAAGCAGCGTAAAGGGTCGTGCGCTGACGCTCGATCGCATTCCGGATGCCGGCATCGGTGACAGGATGATGGTGAACCTGCCGTCAGGTGCCAGTCAGTACAGGACGATACAGTCCGTGAACGGCAATATTGTTACCGTCAGCACGGCATACAGCGAAACGCCTGAAGCGGAATGTGTCTGGATTATTGAGTCCGATGCGCTGTATGCCCAGCAGTTCCGCGTGACGTCCGTCGCGGATAATGGTGATGGCACGTTTGATATTACTGCCGCTGCGCATGACCCGGACAAATATGCCCGCATCGATACCGGTGCCATCATCGACCAGCGTCCGATAAGCGTCATCCCGTCAGGCAGCCAGGCTGCGCCGCAGAATATCATCATCGACAGCTATTCAGTGGTGAATCAGGGTATCAGCCAGGAAACCATGCAGGTCAACTGGGACAAGGCAAAGGATGCCATTTCCTATGAGGCGCAGTGGCGTCGCAATGACGGCAACTGGGTGAACGTCCCGCGTGGCTCGACGACCTCCTTCGAGGTGCCGGGAATTTATTCCGGTCGCTATCTGGCCCGCGTGCGGGCGATTAACGCAGGCGAAGTCTCCAGCGACTGGGGATATTCTGAAGAGAAGACGCTGACGGGCAAGGTGGGGAATCCGCCAGTGCCGGTGGGCCTTACCGCGACAGGTATCAACTGGGGTATACGGATAGACTGGGGGTTCCCGGAAAATACCAGCGACACGCTGAAAACCGAGCTTCAGTACACCGCAAACAGCGACCAGTCCGATCCGCTGCTGCTGTCTGACGTCCCCTATCCGCAGTCTGAATACACCCAGCAGGGGCTGAAGGCGGGACAGGTATTCTGGTACCGGGCGCAGCTGGTCGACAAGACGGGGAATGAATCAGGCTGGACCGACTGGGTTAAGGGGATGGCCAACGCCGATTCGGATGATTACTTTAACGACATCACCAATAACTTCCTGACCGATGACGACGGCAAGCAGCTGACCAGCGATATTGATACCAACATTGATGGGATCCTGCAGAACGCGCTGGCCAATAACGCGACGGTTGAGCATCAGTGGGCGCAGTATGGCCAGACCCGGGCAGATATCCTGACCGTCGGGACAACCACCGCTGACAACACGAAAGCGCTGGCTGACCTGACCACTCAGGTTGAAGCCCAGATGGATGATATGACCGCCGCCATTCAGGAGAAGCTGACGGCAGTTGTGGACGGTGACGGTGCCACTGCCATCTACACCCTGAAGGCCGGCGTGATTGTCGATGGTGTGATGTACAACGCCGGGATGTCGCTGGCGGTTCTTGCCGAAACGGGGCAGGCGGTTGTCACCCGCGTCGGATTCAATGCCGACCAGTTCGTTCTGCTCAGCGGCAGCGGTGATACGCAGTTCTGTCCCTTTGCCGTGATTAACGGACAGGTATTTATCACTGAGGCATTCATTCACGACGGGACCATCACGAATGCCAAAATAGGCAGTGAGATTTATTCGCTGAACTATGTAAAAGGCGTCAGCGGCTGGTATATCGGGAAAAACGGTGATGCTGAATTCAGTAACGCGATATTCAGGGGGGACGTTTATGCCAGGAACGGTTCTTTTACCGGGGAAATTAACGCGACGAGCGGGAAATTTAAAGGGACCGTCGAAGCCGAGCATTTTGTGGGTGACATTGCCAATATGGGGGTTGCGCCTGACTTTGATATGTTCAACCTTGATGAGAAATCGTGGGGTATTCTGACAAAAAAATACACCTTTACCGATTCCGGAGACAGTGCCTTACCCAAAAATGTTGTTTTTGAGCTGACGGTAGATTCAGCCGGAACGGGCGGGGCGGTGACTATCAATATTGCAGGAAATTCGAGGAAATTTAATTACAGCGGTAGCGGATATCACACCATCCGGCACGCGGTTGCAGGTATTAAAACCAGAGATATCACCATCACCGTTGAGTCCCGGCCGGCGAATCAGAAAGACAAGGCGCTTGCGCCGACAATTATGGTCAGTCGCGGGACTGGCTCATTCACATACGGTTAAATTTTAAACTATCTGATTATCATTAATGATTAATGAGGGGCTATTATGTCTGCAGGTTTTATCAGCCTTAAAAACAATTCAACGGCAGTGACGGGAAGCGGAACAGATTTTAAAACTGACCTTGCAGAAGGTGATTTTATTATTGCCACTGTTGGTGGTGTGACCTATACGCTGCCCGTCAAAACGATTACGGATGCCACTAACCTCATCATGGCGCGTGAATACAACGGGCCGGCCCAGGGGAATATTGCCTGGACTGCCATGCCGCGCGATACGTTAAACAGTATCAGCGCACAGATAGCCGCTGATACGGCGTATGCTATCCGTTCCCGCATTCTTGAAATCAATAACTGGTATCAGTTGCTGGAGACGAACGGTGATGTGACCATTAAGATGGCAGACGGATCCACCTACACGGGGCCGTCATGGCTGAAAATTTGTGACCTGGCAAACGCCTCAGACCTGTCAAAAATCCAGCCGCTTGCCGACCAGATCCACAGGGATGCGACACAGGTTGCCGGCGATAAAACAGCGGCAGATAACAGCGCGAAAGCGGCATCAGCCAGTGCGTCAGGAGCTGCATCTTCTGCGACAGCTGCGAAAGGCAGCGCTGATACAGCGGGCGGAAGTGCCACGGCAGCCGCGAAAAGTGCCAGTGATGCAGCAGGCTCTGCGACGGCAGCAAAAAACAGCGCTGATACGGCAGGTGGCAGCGCCACAGCAGCAGCGAAAAGTGCCGGCAATGCGGCAGGCTCTGCGACGGCGGCAAAAGGCAGTGCCGATACGGCAGGCAGCAACGCCACAGCGGCCGCGAAAAGTGCCGGTGATGCAGCCGGCTCTGCCACGGCAGCAAAAAACAGCGCTGATACAGCAGGTGGCAGCGCCACAGCAGCCGCGAAAAGTGCCGGTGATGCAGCAGGCTCTGCCACAGCAGCAAAACACAGTGCTGATACGGCAGGCAGCAGCGCCACGGCAGCAGCCGGCAGTGCATCATCGGCAGGCACCAGTGAAACACACGCCGCATCCAGCGCAACATCTGCCAGTCAGTCAGCCGACAGGGCAGAGGCTGCCGCCAGAAACGCGTCTGCCGGCACCGTCAAAACCGTTAACGGAAAAGCGCCGGATGACGAGGGTGGGGTAACGCTTGGCAGTGCGGCGGATGCTGATATCGTCACCTCCATGACCGATACAACAGCAGGGCGGGTGCCTGTTGTCGGGTATGGTGGATGGGGCATTGCAAACGGCACCACGATATTCCTGAAAAGTATCTTCGATATCGCGTGCAGCGGTGCGTATAACGCCCTGGGTAAAGGTAATGAAACTCCAACCGCAGGTGTGCCGGACGATTCAGGCAACACCCGCTATGCGGTGCTGGCGACAAACATTTATGCCAGTCTGTACTGGGTCGCACTGATTAGCAATAAAGAGTATTACGTTGGTAATGTTGATGTTTCTAAAAAAACAGCGGTATGGGAACGCTTTTATTGTTCGGGATACAAACCCACCGCCGCTGATACTGGGGCATTACCTCTTACTGGAGGAAAACTAACCGGCAACCTGGAAATAAACGATAACGCACCGATTATTCAGTTTTCGGAAGCTGATACCGGGAAAAAATACTTCATCGTTGTTGACGGCAGCGGCCTTCGTATTGACGAAGATTCAACTGCGGGTAATTCGATACTTTCATATGCCGGCGCCAGCAAGCAGATGAAAACGGTGGGTCAGTTTGTTCCGGGGGATTACGGTAATTTTGATTCCCGCTACCTGAAGCTGACCGGCGGAAATGTCACAGGCACCATCAACCAGGATGGTGTACCCCAGGCCACTTACAACGAAACCGCATTAACCACTGGCACCGCAGGCGCTAAAAACTACCTCAGGAAATTTCGTGGCGGAAGTGCCGATACCGTCTGGCACGAGACCGTACAGGGTGGAGCTTACCGACTGGCAACCGGCAATACCGATGTTCAGGAAGAGTTCAGTCTTTCCACGTCTGGCATTGCCAGTTTCCGTGGCCAGGTTATTCCCGGCAACTATACCAACTTTGATAACCGATACGGTGGGAAAAATTCTGCCAGCAAAGCAGATAATGGGTGGTTTAAAGATGCATCCACTGGTCTGATTTTCCAGTGGGGCAAGGTTGCCAGTTCTTCACCAACGAACGTGAACGTTACATTTCCAATCGCTTTTCCATCGAAATGCGTATCTGTTCAAAATACCATCATTCGCCCAAATAACAATGGTGGCGCGAATAACTGGACTTATGTAACCAGCCTTAGCGCTACCGGTGCATCTATCGGTACTGATAGTTATGGTGCTTATTGGTTTGCAATAGGATATTAAAATGACGATGACATATTTCTATAGTGCGAGCACTAACGCATTTTATCCTCTTGAGTTAAAAAAGGATTATGAAGAAGCAGGAACCTGGCCTGAGGACACCGTTGATATCAGTGAAGCGGAATACCAGGCCCTGCTTAGCGGCCAGAGCGAGGGCCTGGAAATCACCCCGGACGCTAACGGAAGGCCGACACTAAGCGAACCAGTTGTTGACCCCGTGGTTGTGGCTGAGGGGACGAAGCGGCAACTGCTGGCGGAGGTCAGAGAGAAAATTGCCATTCTCCAGGATGCGGCTGATCTCGGTATGGCAACAGATGAAGAAAATGCCCAGCTAATTGCATGGAAAAATTACCGGGTACTGTTGAATCGCGTCAATACGTCAACAGCACCCGATATACAATGGACTGATGTTCCAGAATTTTAACTCTCACACTGATTTATAGCTTATTTTCTTAAGCATTAAATTGATCATCCGTTTTAATTGATAACCTTTCTGTTTTTTTTGCAATTTATTCATATAGCTTTCGCGGATGTCTTTAAGTTTCTTTCTCCCCAACTCAAGAGAGGATTTAGTTTTGTCTGCATCATTGCTATCGATCAAACCTTCATCAAGGCACCATATTTTTATTGAGCAGAAATCTCGGAAAAACATCCATCTGTCAGCTTCAAATTTAATCGGTAAATTGAAGTTTAGTAATCTACTCGCAGACTGTTTGTTTATAACATAGGCGCAAGCTTGGCTAGCTCTTGCCATTTTATAAAATAAAAGGGTGTCCGTCACTGGTCTTTTGAATTTAGGATGGTAACTCTCTGGGTTGTTCAAGAGAAATATTTCTGGTGTTGATTTCTTGATGGTTTTTGTTATGCAGTCGAGTACATCTAAAACCTTTCCATTTAAAACTACGTCATCTTCAAGTATCAATGCATGTGGTATGTTTTCAGAGACCATCTTTGAGTAGATATGGAGATGGCTTAAAGCGCACCCAATTTCGCCAGGTGTTAGGTTACAGGTTGGGTAATCATGAGTAACTGTAGAAAGAACCTCTCCGCTTAATTCTTTACCCGCCACGGCATTTATAACTTCATAATTGATACCGTATTGCTGACATTGTGCAGTGATACGGTGTCTTTTATTTGGCTCATTTTGCATGTTAATTATGTAACACTTCATTTTAAATCCTTATATTTCTGCGCCCATATCACGCATTTTATCAAGCACTTTTACTAGCTCTTCTTTACTTAATGCTAATTGTGCTGCCATATAAAAGAGCATATGCATTCCCATAACCCTTGGGGACTCACCACCGGTATATTTTCTCCAATGATTACTTCCAGCAAGACCAGCAAGATCAGCCATCTGGTTACCAGTTAACCCAAGAACTTCTTTGAGTTGAGCAAGGTCCTCTGGTGCTGGCGGGGTATAACTTTCAATGAGTGGCATGATGCACCTGTTAAAAAAGCCCCGAAGGGCTTATTTATTAAATTAGTTTGAGCAATACCGTTGTGATGGTGGCCACTGCACCGATTAGACCTGATGCCACGACAATCGGATACCAGGCTGACTCCCTATTAAGCTTTGATGTTTCAGCAATCAGCTTTGCAATTTCAGCGTTAACTTTTGCTAACTCTGCCTGGGTCATTTCATTAGCGCTCATTATTCTTCCTTTCGGGATGCGCGGGTCTCGAACAATTCGTAACCCTATAATGCAATGGTAGCCCCTTTAGGGCTTATTGTCAAATGATAGTTTGGACAATGAGGTATGATGCCGCAGCCACGTCGTATGCAAGAACGGGCTGCGGCCAGATGGAGTGCGAGTATTGAATGGTTGCCAGCCGGCGCAGAGTTTACATGGTGATTAACGAACAAACCAGTCGTCCGCATTCTCCCAGGTATCCTGTAGGGTTTCCTGTACAAATGCTTTCGCGTCGTCTTTATCGGTGACCCGAAAAACAGACAATCCGTCATTGCTGGCCGATTTAACAATGACCTCCACATCGTCGTAGCGCTTACTGACGCGCCGAGTCATTTCCTGCTTTAATGCCTCGGTTGATCCCTTCGGCATTTTGCTGATTTTCTCTTTCGCAATGCTGATTTCGATACGCATAACCGCCTTCCTTTTTACTGGTTAAATAAACAGTATTTATTTAACTGGTTATTTATACAGAGTCAAGGAATTGGATTGTGATGTGTGTACATTTTAACGTACATGGTGAATTGAATTTGTTATTTAAATATCAATTAAAACAAATGATTATTGTGTTTAATCGTTATATCCATTTATTAACTGTTTTTTATTATTGGTGTCATAAAAGTAAAGGGATTCTAAATTACTCCACTCCTTAAATAGGAAGTGAGTTCTTTTATCTGCGATAATAGATACACGATAGTTGTTTTTAACCAGTGTATCAATTGCACCACCAATGACTACAGCGTCGCCAATTCCTTTCCCTATGAATGGTATTACTAAGTGATTTTCCTCTATCTCATTCCTTGAGCGAAAAATCCGGCCCTGTACAGTTATCATGCTTAATAGCTTAAGCTTTAACTTAAGTTTTAACCTTTTAAAAATGTAATTTTTTTGTTCTGTTAGCCTTTCTTAACCAATGAATCACAGAAATCTTCCTTTAATTTTTTGGCATTAACTGAATTTATAATCATTGTTATCTATTTTACCTGGCTATTGTGTAGAGAGCAAATTAAGGGCATTTCAGCGCTCGACAAAATACAGCGGCACTGAGCGCACGGCCTGCGTTGCGCTGTCAAAGGTGTCAACGTGCCGCAGGCCGATATTCAGCCCCTCTTTCCGGAGAACGGAAACATCAGATGCCACCCGCTGCACGCCAAAGAAAAGCAGCGCATCGAGGGCGGTCACCTGCAGTCCGGACGTGAAGGCAAGGCGGAGCCGGTTACGGGGCTCTGTGGTCTGCCTGGCAATGCTGATATAGCGGTCGGTGGTCACATCGCCGCCGGTCAGACGCCGGATTTTACCGCTGCGCTGGTAGTGGAATGTATCAGGAACGCCGGCGAAGTCGGATGTCAGGCTGTAAACCGTGCCGCGCTTACCGTCATTGATGGTGACGAGCTTTTTGTGGACGTTGAGCTCCTTACAGAGCCGGTCCATCAGCTGCGGGGTGCGAATCAGTAACAGGCGAAACGGCAGCTCAAAGCTGGTGACGTAATCCACCGAGCATAACGCCAGACGTAACCGCTCTTCACTCCCCAGCCGCTGCTGCTGACATTCGGCCAGCACCTTCTGCCACTGGCTGGCGATGCGGGGCGTTTCGCTTTTCTCAGTGATGGCGTGCTTCTCGATGATGTAGTCGATACGTGTCGGTTCTGATGTCATGGCTGATTCCTGAGTGGTAAGCGCCCGGTGATGCCGGGCGTAAGCCTCAGGGTCAGCGCTGACCCGAGACCGGCAACATACAACAGACTGATTTTTGCCGTTTTTGTCATCTGTGGCAAGAGGCCGGAAAAATCCGGGATTCCGGCGAAGGCCCCCGGGCCGGAGAAAAATATCCGGCCACAGGAACCCGTCTGACCACCCGGTGGTCAGAACCTCCATAACCCCAACCGGGACAACAGAAGGGACACAACATGAAAAAAAACACCTCATACCGCGAGGTCGCCACGATGGCGGCCAGACTGGAAACAGAGGGCTGCTATGCCCATGCCGCCGCTCTGTGGGAGACCGCTCAGGGCCTGGCGAAAAATGCCACCAACGAAGCCTGGTGTCAGACCCGGCACGAGCTGTGCGAACGGAGAAAGGCCAGCGTGTTCAGCCTTCAGTGAGCACCTGAAAGCTGGCAGTTATCGCAGCAACCCGGTCACTACCCCGAACGGAGTTATTGTTGATTGATCACTATGGTGTAATCACGTTTGGTTAAGTATCTGTTTGACGTGGTGTTGTGTAGGAGTAGAATTCGGATCGTTTTGCGATCCTTTCTGGATCTTCATCAATGGGTTGTGTAATTTGGATCCAGTTAGCAAGTGATCTGATGCATAACGTCTGGTCATGTGCTAGAGTTCACCCATTGACTACAAAACGTAGCAAAAAATGCAGTATGGGATTTAGGGCGCTTTCGCAGGGTATCGCGGGAGTCTAGAAGAACAAAGGCCCGCTAACGAATTAGCGGGCCTCTGCGGTTCAAATCATTGTCAGCAAAAAATAAGCCACACAACAAATCGAGCCTCGACAACTCCGATTATAGTGTGGGCCATGCTGACAATGCAAGCGAATCGCAGGCATTAGGTCAGAAAAATGGAAAACCACGCACCCAAACCACGGGCGGGTATCATCAACCCCGATCCGAGATACAAACGGCCGGACACATACAAGCAGAAAATGCCCGCATTTCTTGCGCGCTTGCTTGCCAGTATGGGCGAAACCGATCTTACCGCTCACCCCGCGTTCTATATGCCGTCAACCGGCCGTAAACGTACTATCCGTAAGCATGGCCGTAACAGCATAAATGCGACGCTACGAACGCTGATAGCAAACGCGGACGTTATCACAGCCTCAACAACGATCAGTTGTACCAGTATGGCGGCTCAATGTGGGCTCCAGGGTAAGTCCGCTGCGGGTAACACGTACATTACGCGATTTACCAGGGCGCTTAAGGTTCTGGATGCGGCTGGCGCTACTGAAAGCCGGATAGAGCGTGATCCATCCTCTGGCCAGTTCTTATCCGCTGTAGTTGTGATTACCGCTCTTGGCATGGCCATTTGCGGGACAACGGAAAGCGCTTGGCGCGCGGCCGCGCGTATGCGTGCCAACTTCAACGGAAAACCGCTGGCGTATGGTGATGAGGAAGAGGCGGATCTAAAACAGCGCCTGGCGGAACGTGTAGCCGCATGGCGTAAAATGCAAAGAGAACGCCGCGCTGAAAAGGCTAAGCGTAAGCGGGAGCTGACATTAGCCCGCCGCGCAGCTCGCGAGGAAGAAGAGCGCCAGCTGCACACTATGATTCAATCCCTACACAAGTCTCTGCCATTGGCCACGCTTATCGAGTTAGGTCTTGACGGCCTCAAAAAACGCGCCCAATCCCTTCTACGGCGCGTAACACCACCTCCCCTACCTGAATAGATCTCCTCCCCGCTAACCGCATTGGCTTGCGGTGGATTCGCTCGCCTGAAGTAAATAACTGTTCGTTTATTGACCAATCACCCACGTTATCGCCCTCGATCCAGCCTGAAAACTCCTCACCCATTATTGTTATCAACATTATACGCAAATGGTTTTGTTATTTTATTTGCGAATGGCTCTCAATTTTATCTGCTCTGTTTCTTTGTTTTTTTTCTTTTATTTATTATCTGTAAAAGATCTACTTATTATCGCATCCTGCGAATGTAGATAAATGACCGCCCTTGCAGCGGCGCAAGCGCCGCGCCGGTTCGGAAGGTCAACAGCATAAGGTAGCACCCGGCATAGCCGGGCAACCCGCTACAGGACCCCCACGTCTCCGACCGGAAACCACAGCATTGCGATCCTGTCCGTGGAATAAAAAACCGTCTGGCAGGATCGAGGGGGGCGATTTGTGGCCAGAATGGAAAATTGCCGTCCTCCTCTCCAGCTGGTGGCCTTAAACTAAAAATGACCGCTCACTATTCGCCTGAAAGTAAAGATTGCTTAAAACGGCCGTTTGGGGTCTTAAATTGGGTCAAATCAGAAAGGCGTTTTTGATAACAAATTAGCAACATTAAAAACGGCCATTTTCAGGAGGGAAAACGTACCCTTTTGGCCGGTTAGTCTCGATATCGTAACGAGTGCTCCTGGCGTGGTTCCGATAACGTCTATTATGTTAAATAGGGCCGTTTTTTATGAAATATTAGCCCTTGCGCTAAGTTAGCCTTTGAGCTAATGTAATTACAGGAGGAACGCTTGTGTTCACTGTAATTTTTCATGATGAAGCTGAAACGGAACTGTTGGCACTGCCTGCTCCGGTCCGGGCAAAAATGACCCGGCTGTTAAAAAAGCTGGAAGCTGACCCCCGTTCGCTCCGGGAACCGGACACTAAGCCGCTGGGCGATGGTCTGTTTGAAATTAGGACGATGGGGACGGATATAGCGAGGGGCTTATGGGTCTACCAGACAGGGGAAAGAATTTTCCTGCTGCGCATTTTTATCAAAAAATCGCCCAAAACCCCTCCCGCAGAGACAGAGCTTGCATTCCGCAGACTGGAGGAAATGAAACATGAAATATAAAACGCTCGACCAGATTCATGCTGAAGCGATGCGCGATGCTGAGTACCGGGCCGCTTATGAAGCCGAAGAGGCTCTTGAGCAGCTTCAGGAAACGCTCCACGGCTGGCGAGTTGAGGCAGGGTTAACCTCTGCAGAGGTCGCGGAACGCATGGGGATAAAACCGCCGACGGTGTCCAGAATGGAAAAAAATGCGACCAAAATGAGCTACGAAACGCTGTGTCGCTATGCCCGCGCCTGTGGAGTGAACTTCAGGCTACAGCAAATTTAATGCTCAGGGCAAAGGTAGCCAGTTCGATCAGTCTGGCTACCTCACTGGCCTTCTCATAGCGTTTGTAGCTTCTCAGACTGACGCCGAGTTCTTCCGCCGCCCGTTCCTGATCCCAGCCCATTCCCCTGCGCCAGATGCGCAATTCAAAACCGCTCATAAAACCAGTCTCATAAAGTGCCATAATGTCACTTTATCATAAATAATATCCATGATGTACGTTTTCGTTTCCCTGGCCCTCGTTACCTATACACATAAAATACACATCACTATTGTCTACGCTTTCGTGATATGTATAATGTACACATCGACAGCCAGCGGGGACGGAAAATTGAGGAGTGCGGATCTAATCAAGATGCTGGAGGCTCAGGGATGGGAATTAAAACGGGTGAACGGCAGTCACCACCAGTTTAAGCATCCTGATTTTCCATACGTGGTAACAGTGCCACACCCCAAGTCAGAGTTGAGCGTAGGAACGCTTAACTCAATTTTGAAGAAAGCAGGACTTAAGAAATAACTGGAGGGCTGGCCACTGGCCAGCCTGGGGGAAACCCTGTCATTGGAGAAGAAACATGTTTTACCCAGCGTACATCCATAAAACTGAGGTTGGATCAGGTTATAGCGGATTCTTTCCGGGCGTGCCTGGCTGTATTTTTGCCGGTGACTCCTTTGAGGAAGCGCTGGCCGATGCTCATAGCGCGTTAAAGGCCCACTTTGAGTTTAGCGCTGATGAGGGTTACGACGTTCCCGAAGGTGAGCCGGTAGAAAACTATTTAGGCCATGAAGATTGCCAGGGGGGGATCTGGTCAGGTGTGTCTATCGACATGACTAAATTTGACAGCAAGGCCAGGCGAGTTCAGATCACGTTATCAGGCGGGTTACTGGCCCGGATTGATTCAGCGGTTAGCGCCGGTGTCTACAGCTCACGTAGTGGATTCCTGGCTGATGCCGCCCGTCATGAGTTAGCCCGAAATTCCTGAGCCCGTTCATGCCCGCCATGTTCGGGCTTTTTAGCTTATATTCGCCAAATCCCCCAAACGTTATGGATTAAGCGGAAAGTTGCAAGGTTAAAAGTTATGACGACACAGCTTACAATTTCTCACCCAGGGAAGATCATCGGCAGAGTATTGGCTGATATGGGGATTAATGGCCGCAGCTTTGCGATGAACATTGGTGTAACCCCTTCGACATTAAAGCGATTTTTGGTAGGGAATAATGCACTAACGCCGCCGCTGGCAATTCGCATTGCTGCAGCGTTGGGGGGTACGCCTGAATACTGGCTTGGACTGCAGAGCGCTTATGATGTTTACCTGTGGATGGACCAGATAGACACGTCAGCAATTAGAGTATACACCGAGCAGGACAAAATATTGCATGGCCCCCCCAGGCCGTCCGGTGTAACTGATATTAAAACCGTCACCTTATAGCCCGCTATTTAGCGGGTTTTTTTATCCTATATCGTCAATTCGTTTCCGGTATATGCCCTGGGCGATCTCACTGCCGGTAGCCGTGAGGCCGAACGCGAGTTTTAAGGACTGGCGATCGCGATATTTGTTGAGTAAGCCATGTTGCGCCAGCGTATGGCATGAGCGCCGAAAATTGGTATCGGCTACCAGGTTAAGCCGCCCACGGTTGAGCAGCTCCAGAATCGTCATAGCCGGTAGCGGGCCATCTATGTTCTTACGTTCCGTCAGGCCATACAGCACAAACAGAATATCTTTTTGCACACCAGAGAGGCGCGTTGAAGTCTGGTTATTCATGTGTCACATCATTAAGGTGATTTTCATGAATGCTATCATTAAAGATGTGTCACATCAATAACTATGGGAAAGTACACACGGCGCGGGAGAAGATATATATTTATATAAATATATCAAAAAAAGCTTGCATGATAGGAATAAAAGTCCTAATATCTACTTATCGGCCGGACATAGTGTCAAGGCCACATGAAGAGATAGAAACCATGACCTCAATCGAAATCGCAAACACCATTCTTTCCCAGCTGGGCGGCAACCGTTTTACTGTGATGACCGGCGCTAAAAATTACATGGCCCTGAAATCTGGTTTGCAGCTGGATTTACCGAAAAAAGCGCATTATGTGAAAAACGGAATTTCCCGCCTCTGGATCGAGCTGACCCCGGCAGATACTTACACTATCAAGGCATGGAAAATCCGTGGGATGGATGCTCAGCTGGTGGACACCGTGGAGAATGTATATTGCGATGAGTTACAGTCCACCTTTACCGAACTGACAGGCCTGGACACTCATTTATAAAATCAGGCCCCTCCGGGGGCCTTTTTTGCAAAAGGACCCGATATGACCACTCCTGATATTATGGCCGCTCAGGCGCGCGCCATCGAGCAAGGGTTAAACCCTGCAACTCTGGCTCCGTTCTCTAAGGGGTGGGTACGCCCTTCCCCTGATGATGTGCGTTTAGTTCTACAGCTGGCCGGTTTTACTGAGTCTCAGGCTGGCCAGTATGTAGGCGTGGACCCGCGAAATATACGTAAATGGAAAGTGGGCGCACCGGCTCCGACTTATGGCGGCTGGTGTCTGCTGGTTTATGCTGCGGGGCTGGGGATGATCCCCGACAACACTGCTTTCGATATGGTTAAGATATAAATATATCTTTATATATACATACAAAAAAACCACCTCAAAGGGTGGTTTTTCTGTGCTGTTCGGATTCGCGGTCCTGGCAGCTATGCAAGCACAAGCAGCACATTCATTTTACCCAAAAGGTAATACATGTCTATAGCTGGCTTTAAAAACTGAATGAGATTTGACCGACACTACGTGACTTGTAACTACAAAACGAAGGTGGTGCCGTCAGATTTACCGAAATTTATGACACGTTTGTATTGTGGCAATTCCTTTAATCCATCGCTTTATCCAGGTTACTATGTGCCTGGACCTTTCCGCCGCCTCGCAAACGGGCACCGACTTAAGGTAAGGATAATCCATTGCCGTACATGCAGGCACAAGCAGTGTGCTTGCTCTCGCGTCTTATTCGTCGGTGGGTATGCCGTGAAACGGTCTGTAAAGACCATTCAATGAAAAAATACATATGTGTTTTGCTCGTTGTCTCCGGGGCTTTGTTATCGCCACAGGGCGAGGGTTGGAAGGTTTCTAACAACTCTCTGAACGTGACGATCAACGTCTCCGGCAAGTAGCGAGGGAGGCCCCTTCGGGGGCCTTTTCTTTTTATGATATAAATATATATTTATATAAATATATCAAAAAGGGCTTGCCGATTAGGACTAAAAGTCCTATTATATATTCATCGGCCGGACATAACGTCAGGGCCACATGAGGAGATAAATCAATGAGCTATGTAACCATCCGTCGTAACGCATTCAAAAAAATTGCTTCTGTTCTTTCTCAGGCTAAAGGCATTATTCATTGTTCTTCTGTAATGCGTATCGATGACGCTTATGACTCATCAAGCCGCCGCTCTGACGCTGAGACCGCGTTAACCTGGCTGAAAGAGAATCAGGAAGGGGCATCCGTATACATGGATGAAAACCGTATGGTAATCAGCGGCCCTTACTACTTTTGCGACTCCTTTACTGTTTATCTCGATGAGGCCGATTTTGCTACGGCTCTCAGTGAAATGAATTAATAATAAAACGGGCCGCAAAGAGCGGCCCTTGTTGCTTCTGTGACGCGTCACAGCATGTTTATTTTGCCGATTTTCGCTCTCTATCCAGTCTGGCCAGTCCCTCACTCATCATCCCCATAAGCGTCTCTGTACTTACTACCCTGGAGACCAGACCTCTCATAGCCTCATCACTCCCCGGCGACAGGTAGAGGGCCCCAGCTGGCAGAACCTTAATCACCGGCCGCAAGAATGAATCAAAAGACAACTCCGCGCGCGTATGGCGCAGAAGGTCAGCTAAAAGACCACTGGCGGCCAGCTCGTAGTTGGCCGGATTCCACTGGGTTACGTCGATCCCTTTCGCCTCAGCGTAATCATTGCAGCGTGTTAAAAGGTCATCAATGTATTCGAGAGCCTGGGTCCGATAGGTGCTATCCGTTAACAACATAACGTTGTCTACCGATTCCCGGTCATCAGCTGGTGGACGATCACCGGCCAGTGGAATCCGCAGAACGAGCGCCAGCGCCTCACTGTACTGGTTAGCTTCAATCTCTTTGTAGGAGCGTCCAAAGTGGCTTTTCAGGGCAGACCAAAGGGTAATAGCGGCGCGTGGCTGGTGTTCTGGTGGCACGCTCTTAGAGCGCGTCAGGACCAGCTGTTTTAGTGCTTCCTGTTGCTCTGGGGTTATCTGGCCATCGAGGCGGGGGGAAGTTTGCTGGGCCAGCTGGGCAGCCATGCGGTTAAAGGCGTTGATATAGGCGATCTTGATATCCATTGCGCGTTTACCGGTGAACCCCATAACGAGCAACATAAAGCCGTCTTTGGTCATGCGGTAAACTTTGGAATCCCGCGTAACCGCGCCAGCTTTGATTTTTTGTACGTGAGCGTAAAAATGCGCTGACGAGAAATTTTCGGCAATATCGAGAGATTCTATCTTTCTAAGAACGTCTTTATGTTCTTTGTGAAAGGCTTCTGCAACGAGTAAGGATGAGGTGATTAACTGGCCGTCTAAAGACGTGACGAAGTGATCTGGATTAGTGGTTAAGCTGGTGTTCATGGTGATAATCCCGTATTGAATTGGTTTTATCGCCACCCATGACGCCAATCAATTGGGGTGGCGAAGCGTACAGGGTTGGCGTAACCGGTCAATACGAGAACCCGGCGAGCCTTGCGGCTCCCCCACACGCCCCGCCATAAATCGCGAATGTGGCCGTGCTTAACGCATAAAAAAACCGCTTAACGCGGTATGCGTCGTATTGATATCCGGGACGCCAATCCCGATCGCTGATTTTGCAGCGATGGCGGAACGATAGCGCCCGGATATCAGTCGCGCAAGATTTTTTTGCGCGTAAGTCGATCATGGAGTTATTTTAAGCCTCACATTTTACATGGAGTTTCTATGAGTCTTTTTCACATAATCATGATCGCGGTAGTCGTTTTGTTCGCCTTTTTTGCTTACAAAATGATTAAAGCTATGCCGAAAAGCATGGCGTTTGGAGCCATCTTAATGGCCGTTGGCGTTATCTGGTGCGCTGTTGCTTTGCTCTCTTCAACGTCTGTAAACAATGAAACGGTTAACTTTGGGCTGTTGTTCTCACAGCTAGGCCATATCATTATTGGCTGTTTCATTACGCTGATCGGCTCTATTTTTACCGCCGCCGCGTTCTACAAAAGCAAACAGCCATAACGAGCCGGGGTAAGACCCCGGCAAGTGTTTAAGCGCTGGCGCGCATCAGGCTTTTAATAACGGCGTTACGGACCCACTCTGGGCGGGTAGATAGCAGGGCCATCAATCGCCCGGCAGGTAGGCGGTTGAGGTCTTTTAGACGTGTGCGGAATAACCTGGTATATTGCTGTTCAGACATAACAAACTCCCCTTTGTTGTGTCGAGGTGGCTACCGCTCCAACGGTGGCCACCTCACATAGCTGTTAGTGATTTGCTTTATAAAAGCTGAACATCTTTTCAAACAGCTCTTTCATTGGAATATCGTTAGATGACGCGTAAGTTTTAAACTCGCGGTGCAGCTCAGGATCGAGCCTTAACAGCAGCTGTTTACCGCCGTCCGCCTCTCTCCCTGCTTTAGCCGTTGTCTCAATACCGGCCGCTGTGTCTTCCAGCTTTGGCGGCTCGCCTTTATCCGTCACTTTACGCGCTGGTCTCTTTGATGGTCCGGCCATGTTCGTTTTACTCCTTATGCGGTTAATTCTTCTACGCGGTCAATAATGCCCTGAATAACGTTCTCCGCTCGTTGGCGCGGCGCGGCATACTGACATTCAACAATGCTCCGCCCGGTGTCCTGGGCTTTACTGAGGGCCGGTTTACGCGGGATAAAACCATCAATAACGGTGTAAGGGGTTTTTTCCAGATAGGCCCGCGCGCCCTCGTAATCTGATTCGTTCTCTGATACGCCGCTAAAGACGATCGCCAGTTTTTGAGCAGGTACGCCAGCGCGAACCAGGCTATTTGCAGTATTTACAGTTGATTCCAGGTCATCAAGGCTAAACGAGGTCGGAATAACTGTGAGGTCACATTGGTTGGCTATGTCTATGGTTGACTTTGACGCGAACGCGGCACAGTCAGCAATAACGAGATCGTATTGTTCGCTATCCTGGTGTTTTTTAAGTTGCGTCACTGTACCCAGTGACTGTACGTCAAATACTGGTTCCAGATTTGCACTTATACGGCGTCGCATCCAGTTTGCAAAGGTTGCCTGGCCGATATCCAGATCGCCAACCATTACTTTCCAGTCAGCTTTTGCATATGACACCGCCACGGCACGCGCCAGCGTTGATTTTGTTACTCCACCCTTACCGGATGCAAAGGCGATTGAAATGGTCATTTGTCGAGACTCCTTTTCTGTGTTTTTAGATATAAAGATATATTTATATCTAACTAGAGGGAGTGTACATCAGGCAGGAGAGGGAGGCAAGATAACTTGATATAAATATATCTTTATATATTTATATCAAGTCATAAAGCGGGCCTAGACCCGCAAATCTTACATGGTAGTAAGGTTGCAACGTATTGTTCTGATGGATAAGATGCAGGCTCTTATCATGGTGAGGATTGATTCTGGCAACTCTCCATCAGTTTCCTTTTTTTCTTCAGAATCTAGTTTTTCAGTTAGTGAAGAAACCATAAGAAATGCCCCAATAGTGCGGGCTGCAAGTTTTATTATTTCCGGGTCTGGTTCTGAAATATCCCGAATGCTACGAACAATGGTTACTTGTTCTTTGGCAATACAAACTGCAGATTCCAGCAGTTCCGTTTCTTGTTCATCTATATATGCCTCGAACATACATTCAAGCGCCTGAGCATTGGAGAGCGCTGAGTTGGTAAGAATGGTATACGCGGGGTACTGTTCTTGTTTCATATAGCATGTTCTCAATATGTAGTTTTTGACCCGCTGTGTGGTTTCAAAAGGCAACAGAAAGCACGGTACGCGTGCTTTCTATTAACGCCACATAACGATCGTGACAACTCGACCAACAATTTCTACCTTTTCCGATTCCGTTATCCGGATTGGTGGAAAATGAGTGTCATTTGTAGCGTATATAAGACATTCATTTTTACCGATTTCTTTTCGGCCCCATAAGCACATTATGCGACCGGAAGTATCTTTTATTGCATAAATATCAGTTTTTTCGATGGAGGTGATGGAGGTATCTATCAGGACATCAGCGCCCTTTTTGATCTCCGGGGATAATAAATCGTCCTCAACTTTCATCATTACCAGATTGCTAACTTTCAGGCGCTTTGCTTCGATTACTGCAGTATTGAAAGCCACGGAGGTAATCGCGTCTGCTGAGCCTATTCTTGGTAGAGGAGAGAACGCAAGGGAGCCGCTTTCACCTTCCATATCACTTAGTGTAGCCAGCCATGCCGGCGATACCTTCAGAGCAGCACTAAGTGTTTTCATACTTTTTAAAGGGGCGAGTCTTATCCCTGCTTCATAATTCTGTAGTGTGCTTCTTGGGATACCTGTCCGTTCCTCAAGGTCCTGGACTGACATTTTCGCTTCACGCCGCTTTTGTCTGATCCGGTGTCCTACCTGGATGGCCATTGTGGTTTTTTCGTTGTTCATATCTATGGAATCCAGCCTCAAATTGTAGTCAGCATAACACATTTTGTAGTCACTTTTCCCAATTGACTACAAAAAGGCGTTTTTTATCTTGATTAATCCCGATTCGTGGTTAATTATCGCTCCCAATTGGAAGTTTCTAAGGGTGTGACGTGTGACGCTACAGGATTGGGTAACTCAGCATGGCGGGCAGCGGGCCTGTGCGGCCAAATTTAAATTTTCGGTCTCCTCTCTGGGGGCCTGGTGCCGTTCTGCACGCTACCCAACGCCCGCAAGCCTGCAACGTTTAATCCAGTGCTCAAATAATCAGATTGATTTTCAGGATTTGTTACAGGCGTTTGTAGCGAAAAAAAATGAGGCAACACAGGCTGGGGAGCCTGTTGTAAGACGATTAACAGGCTCAGTTTTTGTCAGTGATGTTTCCAGACTTAAGCGTCTTTTTATTGAGCTCGAGTTACCACCTGAACGCTGCAATCTTTTTGGCGAAAAGATTACCGCCCGCTGGACTCATAAC
This sequence comes from Enterobacter sp. PTB, assembly GCF_051130085.1. Lineage (NCBI taxonomy): Bacteria > Pseudomonadati > Pseudomonadota > Gammaproteobacteria > Enterobacterales > Enterobacteriaceae > Enterobacter > Enterobacter sp. PTB. Next base: position 6,839 of record NZ_JBDKEE010000038.1, on the reverse strand, counting down.
CTGGTTCGACGGACGCCCCGTCTTTCTTGAAGAGCATGAGCTCCCCGCCGTTGCGGTGTATCTCTCCGATGCCGGGTATACCGGCGATACCCTGGATGACGATGCCTGGCAGGCGATTCTGCATATTGAAGTGTTTCTGAAAGCAATCAGCCCCGATTCCGCTCTGGATATCTGGATGGAAGAAAAGATTTATCCGGCGATGGTGGATGTTCCGGGGCTGGAATTGCTTATCGAGACCATTACCCCGAATGGCTATGACTATCGACGCGATGAGGATATGGCTACGTGGGGATCGGTGGATCTGACCTATACCATCACTTATTCAATGTAAGGATTTTATTATGACAATGCCAAATCCGCTTGCACCGGTAAAAGGGGCAGGCACCACGCTCTGGCTGTACACCGGAAACGGCGACCCGTACAGCAATCCTCTCAGCGATGCTGACTGGACACGCCTGGCAAAAATTAAGGATCTGACGCCAGGGGAAATGACAGCAGAGTCCTACGATGACACCTATCTTGACGATGATGATGCCGACTGGAGTTCCACGGGGCAGGGTGAGAAATCAGCCGGCGATACCAGCTTCACGCTGGCGTGGAAACCCGGAGAGTCCGGGCAGCAGGGGCTGGTTACCTGGTTCGATCAGGGCGATGTTCGCGGCTACAAAATCAAGTACCCGAACGGTACTGTTGACGTCTTCCGGGGCTGGGTGAGCAGTCTTGGCAAAGCGGTAACGGCGAAAGAGGTGATCACCCGCACCGTCAAGGTCACCAACTCCGGCAAACCGTCTCTTGCCGAAGACGACCGCTCCGGTTTTGTGGCGGTGTCCGGATTAACGGTGTCGCCTGCCGCGCCTTCGGTTGTCGCCGGCAAGACGGCAAAAGTGACCTTTACCCTTGCTCCTGCGGGTGCAACCGATAAATCCCTGCGGATTGTTTCATCCGATCAGTCTGTGGTCACCATCAGCGTTCTGGATAGTGTGGCGACCATCACAGGCGTGGCTGCCGGTACTGCTGAAATTATCGGTATGACACCGGACGGTAATTTTGTGGCGATTGCAACGGTCACTGTTACTGCCGCTCCTGCTCCCTGATTTTCCCTTCCTTTATTCCTCTCTGGCTCCTGATGGAGCCATTTTTACAGGTAAATACCATGTTTCTGAAAAAAGACAGCCTCCCGCTGGGAAGCGAATCCGTCGTGCTGCATGAGTTATCCGCGCTGCAGCGTGTTGAATATTTTGAGTATCTCGCCAGCCTGGAAGCGACGCTGTCGGAAAACACCACGGATGCATTAAGCACCGCGAAAATCATGAAAACCAATGTGCAGGTTAATGCCTGGCTGGTATCGCGATCGCTCTGGCACAGTACCCCCAAACGCAATGAAGACGAAATCCAGATGGAAGTGATGCGAACCTGGTCATCGGAAGCGCTTAACGCTGCAGTCGATATGGTGCAGCGCCTCAGCAACATGAAGCCTGAAGAGCCTGCATCTGATGGTGACGTGAAGCCCACAGATGATGCGGATGAAGGCGCTGCTCCTCTGGAAAAATAGCCGCCCGTGAGCGTGACTTTGTTCATCGACTGGCGCAGGAGTTCCGGCGTCCTGACTGGCGGCGCATGTTAAGTGAAATGAGCGCCTCGGAATACTCGGGGTGGGTGAAGTACTTTGCATCGACGCCATTCAGTAACGAGCTGCTCGATGCCGAGTTTGCCACGACAAAAGGGCTTCTTGTGGCGATGCTCACGGGCAAGGCTGACATATCCGATGAAGAATTCAGTCTTCTTTCCGGGGAGGAAGATGTCGGCAGGATGGATGACGACCTGATGCTGGCAGGAGAAGGGCTTTTTGGAGGGGTGAGGTATGGCCCAGCAGATTAGTGATTTAGTCATCAACCTTGATGTGGACAGTGCCACGTTTACCGAGCAGGTTGCCAGAATCAGAGGGCAGCTCAGGGGGATGGCTGACGAGTCTGACAAAGTTCAGGCAAGAATGGCCAGCGCCACGAAAAAGCAGACTGACGCGCTGAAGCAGATGGGGGATGAAGGTTCCCGCGCTGCAACCGATATTCAGGAAAAACAGGCCGCTGCTGCTGATGCAATGCAGAAAGACTGGAAAAAAACTGCCGAATCGGTCGATGAAGCGCATCAGCGCATCGCGGCTCTCCGGCAGCAGATTCAGGAGAACAACGACAGCGTTGCGGCAGCGAAAAAAGAGCAGGACGATTACACCGAGTCTTTATACCGCGAAATTGATGGTATTAAGGCGCTGACGGGTGAGATGAAGTCCCTGACGTCATTTCAGTCCAGGCTCAGGCAGGCCAGATCTGACGCAAAAATTTCGCAGGAAGACTATCTGGCCCTGGTCAGCCGTGCAACAGAGCGTCAGATAGAGCTTCGCACGGAAGAAGAGAAGACCGCTGCTGCCCGCGTGAGCTTCATTCAGAAGCTGAAATCACAGGTTGCCGTGCAGAGCCTGTCGACGACTGAATTATTGCGCCACAAGGCGGCGCAGCTTGGCGTCAGTGACGCGGCTGATATTTATATCCGTAAGCTCGACGAGGCCAAAAAAGCGACAAACGATCTCGCGAAACACAGTGCAGCGGCACGGCGGGAAATCGGGATCATGATTGGCGAGCTGGCGCGCGGCAACATTGGTGCGCTGCGGGGTTCCGGTATCACTCTGGCCAACCGTGCCGGATGGATTGACCAGCTGATGACCCTGCGAGGTCTGGGGATTGCCGGGGTTATTGGTGGTATCACGGCGGCCATTTACGGCCTCGGAAAGGCCTGGTATGAAGGCAGTCAGGAAGGGGAAGAGTTCAATAAGCAGCTGATTCTGACCGGGGATTATGCGGGCAGGACAAGCGGGCAGCTGCAGGCGCTGGCACGGTCGATAAGCGGCAATGGTATTACTCAGCATGCGGCAGCCGGCGTTCTGGCGAAAGTGGTCGGCAGCGGTCACTTTGCTGCCTCACAGATTGAAGGTGTCACACGCGCCGCCGTCGCCATGCAGGAAGCGACAGGGAAAGCGGTTGACGAAACCATCAAAGAATTCCAGAAGCTCTACGACGATCCCACCAAAGCCTCGGAAGATCTGAACTCACAGCTGCATTACCTCACCGCTGCGCAGTTTGAATACATTTCTGCGCTGGAACAACGCGGCGATAAAGAGAAAGCCGGGCAGGAAGCTGCTGACGCTTACAGTCATGCAGAGCAGCAGCGAAGCCAGCAGGTTATTGATAACCTCGGCCTTATCGAGCGTGCTGCGCTGGCGACCCGTAACGCATTCAAGAGCATGTGGGATGAGTTGCTTAATATTGGTCGGGCTGACGGCGATGCCACACGTCTCCAGACGATGAAAAATACCCTGGCAGAAATTCAGGATAATGCCAAAGAAGGGATTTGGGGACGATTTAAAAATAATGCGATGGGTGTTGATAAAGACCAGCTTGAGGAAAAAATAAAAAACCTCGAGTTCGCAATGAAATCTCAGGATGGATATAACCAGAAAAAAACAGAGGCTAATAAATTAAATAATGACGCTATTGACGGGCAAATATTATTTAATAAATACACTGACGCTGGCACAACAAATATTGAAAAACAGGCGCAGGCAGAAAAAGAGTTAAATAAAGCGATAGAGGCCAATGCCCGAGCGGCAAAGGAGACGAAGAATCTTCCTGATGGTCATAGAGTTGAACTCTGGACCGCAGAGCAGATAGCCAAAGCCCGCGCCGGGATCCAGAAGCTTTATAAATTACCGAAGGAAGCCAGGGCTAAAAAACCAAAATCCTACGTCACGCCTGCAGGCGATCGCGCCGAAGACCAGGAGCAGAAAGAGCTACTGGCACTCCAGGCGCAGCTTGATGTTCTTAAGCAGCAAAAAGGCATCAATGACACCATCAGCCAGCAGAGAAAGGATCTCTGGATGAAGGAGGCGCAGTTTACCGTGCTGGAAGAGGCGTCGGGTAAGCGGCAGCTGACAACGCAGGAAAAATCCCTGCTTGCCAGCAAAGACCAGGTCCTTGCGCTGGCTGAACAGAAGGCGATATTAGGCGATCAGATAGTTGCCCAGAAACAGCTTGCTGCATTTCAGAAAACGTCTACTGATTATGTTACCCAGCAACAGCAGGCTACAGAGCTTTACCTGAAGAACGCGACGGTATCTGACCGGCAGGGGCAGCTTAATGCGCAGATGGCTCAGCTCAAGATTGGTTATGAAAAGAACCCCGCATCAAAACTGACCGGGAAAGAGCACGATGACGCACTGAAGGCTTACCAGGATGAGGTGACAGCTGCGCAAAAAAGCTTTGATGAGCGAAGCGCTTTGCGGGATGAGTACCAGAAAGGGGCAGAAAAAAGCTGGGCAGACTTTGCTGATTCAGCAACGGATCTGTATCAACAAACCCGCGACCTGGAAACTGCAGCATTGAATGGCTTCAGTACCCAGCTGTCCCAGATGCTGACCAGGGGCAAGGCCAGCTTCAAAAGCTTCACTGTCTCGATTATCAGTATGTTTACCGAGATGATGGTGAAGATAAGCATGGTCAAAGGGGCAAAAATGGCCGCCGGTGCCTTTGGCTGGGATGCCCTGATACCTCATGCTGACGGCGGTGTTTACACCTCACCGAGCCTCAGTGCCTACAGCGGTACCGTCGTTGATCGCCCGACCTTTTTTGCCTTTGCAAAAGGCGGTGGTGTGATGGGGGAGGCTGGCCCGGAGGCTATCCTTCCTCTGCGCCGTGGCGCTAACGGCAAGCTTGGCGTGGTGGCGAGCGGTGTCGGTGGTTCCGGTAATGGTGGTGTGACGGTCAATATGGGCGGTGTTTTTGTCGGGAGCAATCCATCGCAGCAGGGTTCCGGCCAGTCAGGAGGTGGCAGCACAATGTCATCTGCAGGCTCTGAAGCGATTATGCGTCAGCTGAAACCGGCTATCGTCAGCGTGATATCTGACCAGGCGCAAAAGCCAGGAACACCGCTCTGGAATGCAATAAACGGGAAACGTTAACTGTTTCCCCTGTTATCTGTCATCGCCCGCCCCGCGCGGGCTTTTTTACGGGTTAATTATATGGCTGTTGACATATTTACGTGGCCAACTCAGGTCGCCGGTCAGCCTGAAACTGAATATACACGGACGGTAAAAAAAGTTCAGTTTGGCGATGGTTATATGCAGGTCTCTGAGGACGGTATTAATTCAGAGCAAATAAAATTTTCTTATTCCTATCGCGGCCCCCTCGAAACCGCGCTCGCCATCCGGGATTTCTGCCGCAGCCATTGTGTGAACGCTTTTATATTTACGCCGCCACACGGCGAAAAAGGACTTTACCGCGTTACGGCAGATCCCATCAAGCTTGTGCCCAACGGAAAGACACAGGCAACGATTACCGCAACATTTGAGCAGAGTTTTTCTGCCGAAGGACTGTAATGTCATTAAACAGTGATTATCAGAAACTGGAGCCGGGTAAGGTTGTCCAGCTTATTGAAATCGACGGTACCGCGTTTAGTATGGATGAGGTGCTGTATTTCCATCCTTACAACATACCCCATACACAGGAAGAGATTGAGGCTGCAGGCGGTGATGCATCAAAGCTCACACCAAAATCAATCTGGTGGCAGGGGACTGAATACCGCACGTGGCCGTGCCAGATTGACGGGCTGGCAATGACAACCTCCGGTGGCAGCCCACAGCCCACGCTCTCTGTCGCGAACGTCAATGGCGTCGTGACCGCGCTCTGCCTGGCTTACGATGACATGCTGCAGGCGAAGGTGACCATTCATAACACCTTTTCTCATTACCTCGATGCGAAAAACTTCCCGGAGGGGAACCCGTCAGCCAACCCGCAGGAAGAGATACTGCAGGTCTGGTATATCGACAGCAAAACCAGCGAGACAAAGACCCAGGTTGACTTCACGCTGTCGAGTCCGTTTGACCTTCAGGGGTTGATGATCCCGACACGCCAGCTGCATTCGCTCTGCACCTGGTGCATCCGGGGTAAATACCGCAGCGGTGATGGCTGTGATTATGCCGGCACGCAGTACTTCGACCGGAACAACAATCCCGTTGACGATCCGTCTCTCGATGTCTGCAGCGGCACGCTGACCGCCTGCAGACTGAGGTTTGGTGAGAATAACGAACTTCCCTTCGGCGGTTTTCCAGGAACATCGTTAATCAGGAGCTGATATGCGTGATGAGACAATAGCGGCGATCATGTCCCATGCGGCAGCGGAATATCCGCGCGAGTGCTGTGGCGTGGTGGCACAAAAAAGCCGCACTGAACGTTACTTTCCGTGCCGGAACCTTGCTGCACAGCCCACGGAGCAGTTTCATCTGGCTCCGGAAGATTATGCTGCAGCGGAGGACTGGGGAACCATTACCGGCATCGTGCACAGTCATCCCGATGCCACGCCGCAGCCGAGCCATCTTGATAAAGCCCAGTGCGATGCAACAGAGCTTCCCTGGCATATCGTCAGCTGGCCTGAGGGGGATTTGCTGACCATTCAGCCCCGCGGCGATCTGCCTCTTATTGGTCGTCCTTTTGTACTTGGCCACACCGACTGCTGGGGCCTGATCATGTCGTATTTTCGCCAGGAGCACGGTATAGAACTGACAGATTACCGCGTTGACCGGCACTGGTGGGAGGACGGACAGGAAGGCAATTTTTACCAGGACTGCTGGTACGAGTGCGGCTTCCGTGAATTTGACGGTGAACCCCGACCCGGCGATATGGTGATTATGCAGGTGCAGTCCGGTAAGTGGAACCACGCCGGGATCATGCTGGAAGGAAACATGCTGCTGCATCACCTGTACGGGCATCTCAGCCAGCGGGTGCCTTATGGCG
>NZ_JBDKEE010000037.1:0-26161 GCF_051130085.1 Enterobacter sp. PTB | reverse complement strand
GCGACAACATCAAGATGGTTGTGACGCTGATCCACCCAATCGCGATGGACGACGGCCTGCGTTTCGCAATCCGTGAAGGCGGCCGTACCGTTGGCGCGGGCGTTGTTGCTAAAGTTCTGGGCTAATTACTTATCCCTGAATTAAAAAAGGACGCTTCGGCGTCCTTTTTTGTTTTCTGCCGTTATGTGTCTGTCACAAATTTTCGCATTTTTCGTCCTCTCCCGCCCCGTATACGGGTGTTTGTGCTATTGTAATCATAACCATTCTCACTTACACTTTGCGCATATTTTGAACGGGAGTCTTTATGTACGTTTGTTTATGTAATGGTGTAAGCGACAAAAAAATACGTCAGGCCGTTCGCCAGTTTCAGCCACAGTCCTTCCAGCAGCTTCGCAAATTTGTTCCAGTGGGAAATCAATGCGGTAAATGTGTACGTGCTGCACGTGAGATCATGCAGGACGAATTGATGCAGATCCCGGAATACAAAGAGATTGCGTAAGCGCCCATCTTTTTTTTGACATCCCTGTAGCCCGATCTACGCTTCAATGAGTGGAAGCGGAGGGACTATATAATGAAAGGTGATGTTAAAATCATAAGTTATCTCAATAAATTATTGGGAAATGAGCTTGTCGCGATCAATCAGTATTTTCTCCATGCGAGAATGTTCAAAAACTGGGGCCTGATGCGCCTCAACGATGTTGAATACCACGAATCCATCGATGAGATGAAACATGCCGATAAATACATCGAGCGTATTTTATTCCTTGAAGGCATTCCTAACCTGCAGGATCTCGGCAAACTCGGCATCGGTGAAGATGTTGAAGAGATGCTTCGGTCCGACCTCAGGCTCGAGCTTGAAGGCGCAAAAGATCTCCGCGAAGCCATTGCCTATGCGGACAGTGTTCATGACTACGTCAGCCGCGATATGATGATCCAGATTCTGGCCGATGAAGAAGGGCACATTGACTGGCTTGAAACTGAGCTGGATCTCATCAGTAAAATTGGTTTGCAGAATTATCTTCAATCCCAGATTAAAGTGGCTGACTAAACAGCGTCTGCCAGCCAACGCTTAAACCCGCTGCCGCCAGAAATGGCCCAAAAGGCAGTGGGTTTTTTAATGCCTGTTTATCAGGAGCCGGTAAAGAGAGAATGAGCTGGTAAAGAAGCGCCAACAATGCGGCGGTTAACACCAGTGCGGGCAATATGTGCCAACCGTGCCACGCCCCCAGTGCCGAAAGATATTTCACATCGCCATAGCCCATCCCTTCACGTCCAGTCAGAAGCCGGTAGCCCCAGTAGATAATCGCAAAGCTCACATACCCTGCCATCGCGCCAGCCACTGCGTTCGAAAGAAAGTCAGGATGAAGGCAACGCTGGAAGAGCAGGCCGGTCCATAAGAGGGGACAGAGGTATTTATCTGGGAGAAGGCCGGCACGAATATCTTCACGTACCAGTAAACCGGAGAGTGCGAAGTAAACGAGCAGAAAGGGGAGGGGAATCAGCATACGCAAAGCCTCAAAGATGTTTAGTGCATACTCTTCTCATGATGCAAGGCCAGCAACGTCCGTACACAGGAATTGCGTGAGGGGTTCATAAGAAGAGATGAAAGCAGACAGGTTGCTGCAAATAATGGAATGCCCTACGCATCGCATGTCTTTGGCGCTTAATTTCTAAACGGCACTTGCGTCTTGCTCAGATTTACGTATAATGCGCGGGCTTGTCGTAGTTGACGGCGGGTTCAATCTGAACCGGAGTAGCTAATTTTGTTACTCAACAATGCTCCCAATCGGGGAGCTACGTAAGAACGGTTACACTCTCCCATCAATCGTAATGGGTTTGAGGAGTAATCATTTTCGTTTATAAAATAATTGGAGCTCTGGTCTCATGCAGAACCAAAGAATCCGTATCCGCCTTAAAGCGTTTGATCATCGTCTGATCGATCAATCAACCGCGGAAATCGTCGAGACTGCTAAGCGCACTGGTGCGCAAGTCCGTGGTCCGATCCCGCTGCCGACCCGCAAAGAGCGCTTTACCGTTCTGATCTCTCCGCACGTTAACAAAGATGCGCGTGATCAGTACGAAATCCGCACTCACAAGCGTCTGGTTGACATCGTTGAGCCAACTGAGAAAACCGTTGATGCTCTGATGCGTCTGGATCTGGCTGCCGGTGTAGACGTGCAGATCAGCCTGGGTTAATCAGGTCATCGAGCGATTGAGAGGTTGAAACAATGATTGGTTTAGTCGGTAAAAAAGTGGGAATGACCCGCATCTTCACTGAAGATGGCGTTTCTATCCCAGTAACCGTAATCGAAGTTGAAGCAAACCGCGTTACTCAGGTTAAAGATCTGGCTAACGATGGCTACCGCGCTGTTCAGGTTACCACCGGTGCTAAAAAAGCTAACCGTGTAACCAAACCAGAAGCGGGTCACTTCGCTAAAGCTGGCGTTGAAGCTGGCCGTGGTCTGTGGGAATTCCGTCTTGCTGAAGGCGAAGAGTTCACCGTAGGTCAAGACATTAGCGTTGAGCTGTTTGCTGACGTTAAAAAAGTTGACGTAACCGGTACCTCTAAAGGTAAAGGTTTTGCTGGTACCGTTAAGCGCTGGAACTTCCGTACCCAGGACGCTACTCACGGTAACTCCTTGTCTCACCGCGTTCCGGGTTCTATCGGTCAGAACCAGACTCCGGGCAAAGTGTTCAAAGGCAAGAAAATGGCAGGTCAGCTGGGTAACGAACGTGTAACCGTTCAGAGCCTGGACGTAGTACGTGTTGACGCTGAGCGCAACCTGCTGCTGGTTAAGGGTGCTGTTCCGGGTGCTACCGGTAGCGACCTGATCGTTAAACCAGCTGTGAAGGCGTAAGGGGATAGCAATGGAATTAGTATTGAAAGACGCGCAGAGCGCGCTGACTGTTTCCGAAACTACCTTCGGTCGTGATTTCAACGAAGCGCTGGTTCACCAAGTTGTTGTTGCTTATGCAGCTGGTGCTCGTCAGGGTACTCGTGCTCAGAAGACTCGTGCTGAAGTAACTGGTTCTGGCAAAAAGCCATGGCGCCAGAAAGGTACCGGCCGTGCGCGTTCAGGTTCTATCAAGAGCCCGATCTGGCGTTCAGGTGGCGTGACCTTCGCTGCGCGTCCACAGGACCACAGTCAAAAAGTTAACAAAAAGATGTACCGCGGCGCGCTGAAAAGCATTCTGTCCGAACTGGTACGTCAGGATCGTCTGATCGTTGTCGAGAAGTTCTCTGTAGAAGCGCCTAAAACTAAGCTGCTGGCACAGAAACTGAAAGACATGGCTCTGGAAGATGTGCTGATCATCACCGGTGAGCTGGACGAGAACCTGTTCCTGGCCGCACGTAACCTGCACAAGGTTGACGTACGCGATGCGACTGGTATCGACCCGGTTAGCCTGATCGCCTTCGACAAAGTCGTAATGACTGCTGATGCTGTTAAGCAAGTTGAGGAGATGCTGGCATGATTCGTGAAGAACGTCTGCTGAAGGTGCTTCGCGCACCGCACGTTTCTGAAAAAGCGTCTACTGCGATGGAAAAAACAAACACCATCGTTCTCAAAGTTGCTAAAGACGCGACCAAAGCAGAGATCAAAGCTGCTGTGCAGAAACTGTTTGAAGTCGAAGTCGAAGTCGTTAACACCCTGGTTGTTAAAGGGAAAGTTAAACGTCACGGACAGCGTATCGGTCGTCGTAGCGACTGGAAAAAAGCTTACGTCACCCTTAAAGAAGGCCAGAACCTGGACTTCGTTGGCGGCGCTGAGTAAGTCGGAGGAGTAATACAATGGCAGTTGTTAAATGTAAACCGACATCTCCGGGTCGTCGCCACGTAGTTAAAGTGGTTAACCCTGAGCTGCACAAGGGCAAACCTTTTGCTCCGTTGCTGGAAAAAAACAGCAAATCCGGTGGTCGTAACAACAATGGCCGTATCACCACTCGTCACATCGGTGGTGGCCACAAGCAGGCTTATCGTATTGTTGACTTCAAACGCAACAAAGACGGTATCCCAGCAGTTGTTGAACGTCTTGAGTACGATCCGAACCGTTCCGCGAACATCGCGCTGGTTCTGTACAAAGACGGTGAACGCCGTTACATCCTGGCCCCTAAAGGCCTGAAAGCTGGCGACCAGATTCAGTCTGGCGTTGATGCTGCAATCAAAGCAGGCAACACCCTGCCGATGCGCAATATCCCGGTTGGTTCTACCGTTCATAACGTAGAAATGAAACCAGGTAAAGGCGGTCAGCTGGCGCGTTCCGCGGGTACTTACGTTCAGATCGTTGCTCGTGACGGTGCTTATGTCACCCTGCGTCTGCGTTCTGGTGAAATGCGTAAAGTCGAAGCAGATTGCCGCGCTACTCTGGGCGAAGTTGGCAATGCTGAGCATATGCTGCGCGTTCTGGGTAAAGCTGGTGCTGCACGCTGGCGTGGTGTTCGTCCTACCGTTCGCGGTACTGCGATGAACCCAGTAGACCACCCACATGGTGGTGGTGAAGGTCGTAACTTTGGTAAGCACCCGGTAACTCCGTGGGGCGTTCAGACCAAAGGTAAGAAGACCCGCAGCAACAAGCGTACTGATAAATTTATCGTACGTCGCCGTAGCAAATAATTTTAGAGGATAAGCCATGCCACGTTCTCTCAAGAAAGGTCCTTTTATTGACCTGCACTTGCTGAAGAAGGTAGAGAAAGCGGTGGAAAGCGGAGACAAGAAGCCCCTGCGCACTTGGTCCCGTCGTTCAACGATCTTTCCTAACATGATCGGTTTGACCATCGCTGTCCATAATGGTCGTCAGCACGTTCCAGTCTTTGTTACCGACGAAATGGTTGGTCACAAACTGGGTGAATTCGCACCGACTCGTACTTATCGCGGCCACGCTGCTGATAAAAAAGCGAAGAAGAAATAAGGTAGGAGGAAGAGATGGAAACTTTAGCTCAACATCGCCATGCTCGTTCTTCTGCTCAGAAGGTTCGCCTTGTTGCTGACCTGATTCGCGGTAAGAAAGTGTCGCAGGCCCTGGACATCCTGACCTATACCAACAAGAAAGCTGCGGTATTGGTCAAGAAAGTACTGGAATCTGCCATTGCTAACGCTGAACACAACGATGGCGCTGACATCGACGATCTGAAAGTCGCGAAAATTTTCGTAGATGAAGGCCCAAGCATGAAGCGCATTATGCCGCGTGCGAAAGGTCGTGCAGATCGCATCCTGAAGCGCACCAGCCACATTACTGTGGTTGTGTCCGATCGCTGAGACTCTGGAGACTAGCAATGGGTCAGAAAGTACATCCTAATGGTATTCGCCTGGGTATTGTAAAACCATGGAACTCTACCTGGTTTGCGAACACCAAAGAATTCGCTGACAACCTGGACAGCGATTTTAAAGTACGTCAGTACCTGACTAAGGAACTGGCTAAAGCGTCTGTATCTCGTATCGTTATCGAGCGTCCAGCTAAGAGCATTCGTGTAACCATTCACACTGCTCGTCCTGGCATCGTTATCGGTAAGAAAGGCGAAGACGTAGAAAAACTGCGCAAGGTCGTAGCGGATATCGCTGGCGTTCCTGCACAGATCAATATCGCTGAAGTTCGTAAGCCTGAACTGGACGCTAAATTGGTTGCTGACAGCATCACTTCACAGCTGGAACGTCGTGTTATGTTCCGTCGTGCTATGAAGCGTGCTGTACAGAACGCAATGCGTCTGGGCGCTAAGGGTATCAAAGTTGAAGTTAGCGGCCGTCTGGGCGGCGCGGAAATCGCACGTACCGAATGGTACCGCGAAGGTCGCGTACCGCTGCACACTCTGCGTGCTGACATCGACTACAACACCTCTGAAGCGCACACCACTTACGGTGTAATCGGCGTTAAGGTATGGATCTTCAAAGGTGAGATCCTGGGTGGTATGGCTGCTGTTGAACAACCGGAAAAACCGGCTGCTCAACCTAAAAAGCAGCAGCGTAAAGGCCGTAAATAAGGAGCGTCGCTGATGTTACAACCAAAGCGTACAAAATTCCGTAAAGTGCACAAAGGCCGCAACCGTGGTCTGGCGCAGGGTACGGATGTTAGCTTCGGCACTTTCGGTCTGAAAGCTGTTGGCCGTGGTCGTCTGACTGCACGTCAGATCGAAGCAGCACGTCGTGCAATGACCCGTGCAGTTAAGCGTCAAGGTAAGATCTGGATCCGTGTATTCCCGGACAAACCGATCACCGAGAAGCCGCTGGAAGTTCGTATGGGTAAAGGTAAAGGTAACGTGGAGTACTGGGTTGCCTTGATCCAACCGGGCAAAGTCCTTTATGAAATGGACGGCGTTCCGGAAGAGCTGGCCCGTGAAGCCTTCGGCCTGGCAGCAGCGAAACTGCCTATCAAAACCACCTTTGTAACTAAGACGGTGATGTAATGAAAGCAAAAGAGCTGCGTGAAAAAAGCGTTGAAGAGCTGAACGCTGAGCTGCTGAACCTGCTGCGTGAGCAGTTCAACCTGCGTATGCAGGCTGCAAGTGGCCAGCTGCAACAGACTCACCTGCTGAAGCAAGTGCGTCGCAATGTTGCGCGCGTTAAGACTTTACTGACTCAGAAGGCGGGTGCGTAATGACCGATAAAATCCGTACTCTGCAAGGTCGTGTTGTTAGCGACAAAATGGAGAAATCCATCGTTGTAGCTATCGAACGTATTGTGAAACACCCGATCTACGGTAAATTCATCAAACGTACGACCAAACTGCACGTACATGACGAGAACAACGAATGTGGTATCGGCGACAAGGTTGAAATCCGTGAATGCCGTCCACTGTCCAAGACTAAGTCCTGGACGCTGGTTCGCGTTGTAGAGAAAGCGGTTCTGTAATAGAGTACGCATTCTCAATACGAATAAACGGCTCAGCGATGAGCCGTTTATTTTTTCTACCCATATTGTAGAAGCGGTGTTATAATGCCGCGCCCTCGATATGGGGCTTTTTAACGGCTCTGATTTTAGAGTCTCAGGTAGTAGTTGACATTAGCGGAGCACTAAAATGATCCAAGAACAGACTATGCTGAACGTCGCCGACAACTCCGGTGCACGTCGCGTAATGTGTATCAAGGTTCTGGGTGGCTCGCACCGTCGCTACGCAGGCGTAGGCGACATCATCAAGATCACCATCAAAGAAGCAATTCCACGTGGTAAGGTCAAAAAAGGTGATGTGCTGAAAGCGGTAGTGGTGCGCACCAAGAAGGGTGTTCGTCGCCCTGACGGTTCTGTCATTCGCTTCGATGGTAATGCATGCGTTATTTTGAACAATAACAGTGAGCAGCCAATCGGCACGCGTATCTTTGGGCCGGTAACTCGTGAACTTCGTACTGAAAAGTTCATGAAAATTATCTCTCTGGCACCAGAAGTACTCTAAGGAGCGAATCATGGCAGCGAAAATCCGTCGTGATGACGAAGTTATCGTGTTAACCGGTAAAGATAAAGGTAAACGCGGTAAAGTAAAAAATGTCCTGTCTTCCGGCAAGGTCATTGTTGAAGGTATCAACCTGGTTAAGAAACATCAGAAGCCGGTTCCGGCCCTGAACCAACCAGGCGGCATCGTTGAAAAAGAAGCTGCTATTCAGGTTTCTAACGTTGCAATCTTCAATGCGGCAACCGGCAAGGCTGACCGTGTAGGCTTTAGATTCGAAGACGGGAAAAAAGTCCGTTTCTTCAAGTCTAACAGCGAAACTATCAAGTAATTTGGAGTAGTACGATGGCGAAACTGCATGATTACTACAAAGACGAAGTAGTTAACAAACTCATGACTGAGTTTAACTACAATTCTGTCATGCAAGTCCCTCGGGTCGAGAAGATCACCCTGAACATGGGTGTTGGTGAAGCGATCGCTGACAAGAAACTGCTGGATAACGCAGCAGCTGACCTGACAGCAATCTCCGGTCAAAAACCGCTGATCACCAAAGCACGCAAATCTGTTGCAGGCTTCAAAATCCGTCAGGGCTATCCGATCGGCTGTAAAGTAACTCTGCGTGGCGAACGCATGTGGGAGTTCTTTGAGCGCCTGATCACTATTGCTGTACCACGTATCCGTGACTTCCGTGGCTTGTCCGCTAAGTCTTTCGACGGTCGTGGTAACTACAGCATGGGTGTCCGTGAGCAGATCATCTTCCCAGAGATCGACTACGATAAAGTCGACCGCGTGCGTGGTTTGGATATTACCATTACCACTACTGCGAAATCTGATGAAGAAGGCCGTGCTCTGCTGGCTGCCTTTGACTTCCCGTTCCGCAAGTAAGGTAGGGTTACTGAATGGCTAAGCAATCAATGAAAGCACGCGAAGTAAAACGCGTAGCTTTAGCTGATAAATTCTTCGCTAAACGCGCTGAACTGAAAGCGATCATTTCTGATGTGAACGCTTCCGACGAAGATCGTTGGAATGCGGTTCTCAAGCTGCAGTCTCTGCCGCGTGATTCCAGCCCGTCTCGTCAGCGTAACCGCTGTCGTCAAACAGGTCGTCCACATGGTTATGTGGGCAAGTTTGGGTTGAGCCGTATCAAACTGCGTGAAGCCGCCATGCGCGGTGAAGTACCAGGCTTGAAAAAGGCTAGCTGGTAATTACCAATTGAATCACGGGAGTAAAGACAGATGAGCATGCAAGATCCGATCGCGGATATGCTGACCCGTATCCGTAACGGTCAGGCCGCGAACAAAGTTGCGGTCACCATGCCTTCCGCCAAGCTGAAAGTGGCAATTGCCAACGTGCTGAAGGAAGAAGGTTTTATCGAAGATTTTAAAGTTGAAGGCGACACCAAGCCGGAACTGGAACTTACTCTCAAGTATTTCCAGGGTAAAGCTGTTGTAGAAAGCATTCAGCGTGTCAGCCGCCCAGGTCTGCGCATCTATAAGAAAAAAGATGAGCTGCCTAAAGTTATGGCTGGTCTTGGTATCGCAGTTGTTTCTACCTCTAAAGGTGTTATGACTGATCGTGCAGCGCGCCAGGCTGGTCTTGGTGGCGAAATTATCTGCTACGTAGCCTAATCGGAGGAAAGAATGTCTCGTGTTGCTAAAGCACCGGTCGTTATTCCTGCCGGCGTTGATGTAAAAATCGACGGTCAGGTTATTACGATCAAAGGTAAAAACGGCGAGCTGACTCGTACCCTCAACAAAGCTGTTGAAGTTAAACATGCAGATAACGCTCTGACCTTCGGTCCACGTGATGGTTTCGTGGATGGATGGGCTCAGGCTGGTACCGCGCGTGCCCTGCTGAACTCAATGGTTGTTGGTGTTACCGAAGGCTTCACTAAAAAGCTTCAACTGGTTGGTGTAGGTTATCGTGCAGCTATCAAAGGGAATGCAGTAGGCCTGTCTCTGGGCTTCTCACACCCTGTTGAGCATCCGCTGCCGGCCGGTATCACTGCAGAATGTCCGACCCAGACTGAAATCGTGCTGAAAGGCGCTGATAAACAGCTGATCGGTCAGGTTGCAGCAGATCTGCGCGCCTACCGTCGTCCTGAGCCTTATAAAGGCAAGGGTGTTCGTTACGCCGACGAAGTCGTGCGTACCAAAGAGGCTAAGAAGAAGTAAGGTAACACTATGGATAAGAAATCTGCTCGTATCCGTCGTGCGACCCGCGCACGCCGCAAGCTCAAAGAGCTGGGTGCAACTCGCCTGGTGGTACATCGTACCCCGCGTCATATTTACGCACAGGTCATTGCACCAAACGGTTCTGAAGTTCTGGTAGCTGCTTCTACTGTAGAAAAAGCTATTGCAGAGCAATTGAAGTACACCGGTAACAAAGACGCCGCTGCAGCTGTAGGTAAAGCTGTTGCAGAACGCGCTCTGGAAAAAGGCATCAGCAATGTTTCCTTTGACCGTTCCGGGTTCCAATATCATGGTCGTGTCCAGGCACTGGCAGATGCTGCCCGTGAAGCTGGCCTTCAGTTCTAAGGTAGAGGTGTAAGATGGCTCACATCGAAAAACAGGCTGGCGAACTGCAGGAAAAGCTGATCGCGGTTAACCGCGTATCTAAAACCGTTAAAGGTGGTCGTATTTTCTCCTTCACAGCTCTGACTGTAGTTGGCGATGGTAACGGTCGCGTTGGTTTTGGTTACGGTAAAGCGCGTGAAGTTCCAGCAGCGATCCAGAAAGCGATGGAAAAAGCCCGTCGCAATATGATTAACGTCGCGCTGAACAACGGTACCCTGCAGCACCCAGTTAAAGGTGTTCACACGGGTTCTCGTGTATTCATGCAGCCAGCTTCAGAAGGTACCGGTATCATCGCCGGTGGTGCAATGCGCGCCGTTCTGGAAGTTGCTGGGGTTCATAACGTTCTGGCTAAAGCATACGGTTCCACCAACCCGATTAACGTGGTTCGTGCAACTATTGATGGCCTGGAAAATATGAATTCTCCAGAAATGGTCGCTGCCAAGCGTGGTAAATCCGTTGAAGAAATTCTGGGGTAATTGACCATGGCAAAGACTATTAAAATCACTCAAACCCGCAGTGCAATCGGTCGTCTGCCGAAACACAAGGCAACGCTGCTTGGCCTGGGTCTGCGTCGTATTGGTCATACCGTTGAGCGCGAGGATACTCCCGCTGTTCGTGGTATGGTCAACGCGGTTTACTTCATGGTTAAAGTTGAGGAGTAAGAGATGCGTTTAAATACTCTGTCTCCGGCCGAAGGCTCTAAAAAGGCGGGTAAACGCCTGGGTCGTGGTATCGGTTCTGGCCTCGGCAAAACCGGTGGTCGTGGTCACAAAGGTCAGAACTCTCGTTCTGGCGGTGGCGTACGTCGCGGTTTCGAGGGTGGCCAGATGCCACTGTACCGTCGTCTGCCGAAGTTCGGCTTCACTTCTCGCAAAGCAGCGATTACAGCGGAAATCCGTCTGTCTGACCTGGCGAAAGTTGAAGGCGGCGTTGTAGACCTGAACACGCTGAAAGCGGCAAACATTATCGGTATCCAGATCGAGTTCGCGAAAGTGATCCTGGCTGGTGAAGTTTCTACTCCGGTAACTGTTCGTGGCCTGCGTGTTACTAAAGGTGCTCGTGCTGCTATCGAAGCCGCTGGCGGTAAAATTGAGGAATAAGTAGCAGATGGCTAAGCAACCGGGATTAGATTTTCAAAGTGCCAAAGGTGGATTTGGCGAGCTGAAACGCAGACTGCTGTTTGTTATCGGCGCGCTGATTGTGTTCCGTGTTGGCTCTTTTATTCCGATCCCTGGTATCGATGCCGCTGTACTTGCCAAACTGCTTGAGCAACAGCGAGGCACCATCATTGAAATGTTTAACATGTTCTCTGGTGGTGCTCTCAGCCGTGCTTCTATCTTCGCTCTGGGTATCATGCCGTATATTTCGGCATCGATTATTATCCAGCTGCTGACGGTCGTTCATCCGGCCCTGGCAGAACTGAAGAAAGAAGGGGAGTCTGGACGTCGTAAGATAAGCCAGTACACCCGTTACGGCACTCTGGTGCTGGCAATATTCCAGTCGATCGGTATTGCTACCGGTCTACCGAATATGCCTGGTATGCAGGGCCTGGTATTAAACCCAGGCTTTGCATTCTATTTCACCGCTGTTGTAAGTCTGGTCACAGGAACAATGTTCCTGATGTGGCTCGGCGAACAGATTACTGAGCGTGGTATCGGTAACGGTATCTCAATCATTATCTTCGCTGGTATTGTTGCGGGTCTCCCGCCAGCCATTGCCCACACTATCGAGCAAGCGCGTCAAGGCGACCTGCACTTCCTCCTGTTGCTGTTGGTTGCAGTATTAGTATTTGCAGTGACGTTCTTTGTTGTCTTCGTTGAACGTGGTCAACGCCGCATTGTGGTGAACTACGCTAAGCGTCAACAAGGTCGTCGTGTCTATGCTGCACAGAGCACACATTTACCGCTGAAAGTGAACATGGCGGGGGTTATCCCGGCTATCTTCGCTTCCAGTATTATTCTGTTCCCGGCAACCATCGCGTCATGGTTCGGGGGCGGTACTGGTTGGAACTGGCTGACAACAATTTCGCTGTATTTGCAGCCTGGGCAACCACTTTATGTGTTACTCTATGCGTCTGCGATCATCTTCTTCTGTTTCTTCTACACGGCGTTGGTTTTCAACCCGCGTGAAACAGCAGATAACCTGAAGAAGTCCGGTGCATTTGTACCAGGAATTCGTCCGGGAGAGCAAACGGCGAAGTATATCGATAAAGTAATGACTCGCCTGACTTTGGTTGGTGCGCTTTATATTACTTTTATCTGCCTGATCCCGGAGTTCATGCGTGATGCAATGAAGGTACCGTTCTACTTCGGTGGGACCTCACTGCTTATCGTTGTTGTCGTGATTATGGACTTTATGGCTCAAGTGCAAACTCTGATGATGTCCAGTCAGTATGAGTCTGCATTGAAGAAGGCGAACCTGAAAGGCTACGGCCGCTAAATGGTCGCCTGAGAAGTTACGGAGAGTAAAAATGAAAGTTCGTGCTTCCGTCAAGAAATTATGCCGTAACTGCAAAATCGTTAAGCGTGATGGTGTCATCCGTGTGATTTGCAGTGCCGAGCCGAAGCATAAACAGCGCCAAGGCTGATTATTTCGCATATTTTTCTTGCAAAGTTGGGTTGAGCTGGCTAGATTAGCCAGCCAATCTTTTGTATGTCTGTACGTTTCCATTTGAGTATCCTGAAAACGGGCTTTTCAGCATGGTGCGTACATATTAAATAGTAGGAGTGCATAGTGGCCCGTATAGCAGGCATTAACATTCCTGATCAGAAACATGCTGTGATCGCATTAACTTCGATCTATGGCGTCGGCAAGACCCGTTCCAAAGCCATTCTGGCTGCAGCGGGTATCGCTGAAGATGTTAAGATCAGTGAGCTGTCTGAAGAACAAATCGACACGCTGCGTGACGAAGTTGCCAAATTTGTCGTTGAAGGTGATCTGCGCCGTGAAATCAGCATGAGCATCAAGCGCCTGATGGATCTTGGTTGCTATCGCGGTTTGCGTCATCGTCGTGGTCTGCCAGTGCGCGGTCAGCGTACTAAGACCAACGCACGTACCCGTAAGGGTCCGCGCAAACCGATCAAGAAATAATCGGGGTGATTGAATAATGGCAAAGGCACCAGTTCGTGCACGTAAACGTGTAAGAAAACAAGTCTCTGACGGCGTGGCTCATATCCATGCTTCTTTCAACAACACCATCGTTACTATTACTGATCGTCAGGGTAACGCTTTGGGTTGGGCAACAGCCGGTGGTTCCGGTTTCCGTGGTTCTCGCAAATCCACTCCGTTTGCAGCTCAGGTTGCAGCAGAGCGTTGCGCAGAAGCCGTAAAAGAATACGGCATCAAGAATCTGGAAGTTATGGTTAAAGGTCCGGGTCCGGGTCGTGAATCTACTGTTCGCGCTCTGAACGCCGCTGGTTTCCGCATCACGAATATTACTGATGTGACTCCGATCCCTCATAACGGTTGTCGTCCGCCGAAAAAACGTCGCGTATAACGCTCGTTTTTTAGGTTAGTTGGAGATAGAAAATGGCAAGATATTTGGGTCCTAAGCTCAAGCTGAGCCGTCGTGAGGGCACCGACTTATTCCTTAAGTCTGGCGTTCGCGCGATCGATACCAAGTGTAAAATTGAACAAGCTCCTGGCCAGCACGGTGCGCGTAAACCGCGTCTGTCTGACTATGGTGTGCAGTTGCGTGAAAAGCAAAAAGTTCGCCGTATGTACGGTGTGCTGGAGCGTCAGTTCCGTAACTACTATAAAGAAGCAGCACGTCTGAAAGGCAACACAGGTGAAAACCTGCTGGCTCTGCTGGAAGGTCGTCTGGACAACGTTGTTTACCGTATGGGCTTCGGCGCGACTCGTGCTGAATCACGCCAGTTGGTTAGCCATAAAGCAATCATGGTAAACGGTCGTGTTGTTAACATCGCTTCTTATCAGGTTAAAGCGAATGACGTTGTTAGCATTCGTGAGAAAGCGAAAAAGCAATCTCGCGTGAAAGCCGCTCTGGAGCTGGCTGAGCAGCGTGAAAAGCCAACCTGGCTGGAAGTTGATGCTGGCAAGATGGAAGGTACGTTCAAGCGTCAGCCAGAACGTTCTGATCTGTCTGCGGACATTAACGAACACCTGATCGTCGAGCTTTACTCCAAGTAAAGCTTAGTACCAAAGAGAGGACACAATGCAGGGTTCTGTGACAGAGTTTCTAAAACCGCGCCTGGTAGATATCGAGCAAGTGAGTTCGACGCACGCCAAGGTGACCCTTGAGCCTTTAGAGCGTGGCTTTGGCCATACTCTGGGTAACGCACTGCGCCGTATTCTGCTCTCATCGATGCCGGGTTGCGCGGTGACCGAGGTTGAGATTGATGGTGTACTTCATGAGTACAGCACCAAAGAAGGCGTTCAGGAAGATATCCTTGAAATCCTGCTCAACCTGAAAGGGCTGGCGGTGAGAGTTCAGGGTAAAGATGAAGTTATTCTTACTCTGAATAAATCTGGCATTGGCCCTGTGACTGCAGCCGACATCACCCACGACGGTGATGTTGAAATCGTCAAGCCGCAGCACGTGATCTGCCACCTGACCGATGAGAACGCAGCGATTAGCATGCGTATCAAAGTTCAGCGCGGTCGTGGTTATGTGCCGGCTTCTGCCCGAATTCATTCGGAAGAAGATGAGCGCCCAATCGGCCGTCTGCTGGTCGACGCATGCTACAGCCCTGTAGAGCGTATTGCCTACAATGTTGAAGCAGCGCGTGTAGAACAGCGTACCGACCTGGACAAGCTGGTCATCGAAATGGAAACCAACGGCACAATCGATCCTGAAGAGGCGATTCGTCGTGCGGCAACCATCCTGGCAGAACAACTGGAAGCTTTCGTTGACTTACGTGATGTTCGTCAGCCGGAAGTGAAAGAAGAGAAACCAGAATTCGATCCGATCCTGCTGCGCCCTGTTGACGATCTCGAATTGACTGTCCGCTCTGCTAACTGCCTCAAGGCAGAAGCTATCCACTATATCGGTGATCTGGTACAGCGTACCGAGGTTGAGTTGCTGAAAACGCCGAACCTGGGTAAAAAATCTCTTACCGAGATTAAAGACGTGCTGGCTTCACGTGGTCTGTCTCTGGGCATGCGCCTGGAAAACTGGCCACCAGCAAGCATTGCTGACGAGTAACCGGATCACAGGTTAAGGTTTTACTGAGAAGGATAAGGTCATGCGCCATCGTAAGAGTGGTCGTCAACTGAACCGCAACAGCAGCCATCGCCAGGCTATGTTCCGCAACATGGCAGGTTCACTGGTTCGTCATGAAATCATCAAGACGACCCTGCCTAAAGCGAAAGAGCTGCGTCGCGTAGTTGAGCCGCTGATTACTCTTGCCAAGACTGACAGCGTTGCAAATCGTCGTCTGGCATTCGCCCGTACTCGTGATAACGAGATCGTGGCAAAACTGTTTAACGAACTGGGTCCGCGTTTCGCGAGCCGTGCCGGTGGTTACACTCGTATTCTGAAGTGTGGCTTCCGTGCAGGCGACAACGCTCCGATGGCTTACATCGAGCTGGTTGATCGTTCAGAATCTAAAGCAGAAGCTGCTGCAGAGTAATCTGTAGTAACGTAAAAAAACCCGCTTCGGCGGGTTTTTTTATATCCGCTGAATCCCCACTTCTCTACAATATCTGTATCTTTTCTGTTCATCCTCTGGAGTTATTCATGTGGTTGCTCGACCAGTGGGCAGAACGCCATATCAGCGATGCTCAGCGAAAAGGCGAATTTGATAACCTTGCGGGACGCGGCGAGCCGTTAGTGCTTGATGATGATTCGCATGTTGCCCCTGAATTACGGGCCGGATATCGCTTACTCAAAAATGCCGGTTGTTTACCACCGGAATTGGAGCAGCGTAAAGAGGCCATGCAACTGGCTGACCTGCTGAAAGGGATTCGCAAGGATGATCCCAGCCACCGTGAAATTAGCCGTCGACTGGCTCTCATCGAACTCAAAATGCGTCAGGCTGGAATGAGCACAGACTTTTTGCACGGTGAGTACAGTGACAGGCTAATGCAGAAAATAAATGAGGAATAACCATGTACCGTATCGGTGAACTTGCCAGGCTTGCTAACGTAACGCCGGACACTATCCGCTATTACGAAAAGCAGCAGATGATTGATCACGAGGTTCGTACTGAAGGTGGATTTCGACTCTATACCGATCATGACCTGCAGCGCTTACGGTTTATCCGCTACGCTCGCCAGCTTGGTTTCACGCTGGACTCGATCCGCGAGTTACTTTCGATCCGCATCGATCCTGAACACCATACTTGCCAGGAGTCGAAGAGCATCGTACAGGCAAGGCTTGATGAAGTTGAAGCGCGTATACAGGAACTGCAGACCATGCAGCGTTCTCTGCAACGGTTGAATGACGCCTGCTGCGGTACAGCCCATAGCAGTATTTATTGTTCAATTCTTGAAGCCCTTGAACAGGGGGCCAGTGGAACCCAGGGTAGTTGATTTTTACTTCATCCGGGACTAGACTCCCCTCGACATACACCATGCTCAGGAGAAATTATGAGCCGCTATCAGCATACGAAAGGGCAAATTCAGGACAATGCCATTGAGGCACTGCTCCACGACCCGCTTTTCAGGCAGCGTATTGAGAAGAATAAAAAAGGAAAAGGGAGTTATTTACGAAAAGGGAAACATGCAAAACGGGGTAACTGGGAGGCCAGTGGCAAGCAAGCGAATCGCTTTTTTACCACTGGCCTTCCTTTTTTCAACGTCTGATTAAGAGCGGTTATTTTGCTCTTTCAAAAGATCGCGAATTTCAGTCAATAACACTTCTTCTTTTGTCGGGGCAGGCGGCGCAGCCGGTTCTTCAGCCTTTTTACGGTTAAGCTTATTGATAAGCTTGATAGCCATAAAAATGGCGAACGCCACGATCACGAAATCAAATATGTTCTGAATGAAAACGCCATAATGCATAACAACGGCAGGGACATCACCCTGTGCATCCCGAAGCGTCACGGCAAACTGTTTAAAATCAATGCCCCCGATTAACAGCCCGAGGGGAGGCATAATAATGTCGGCTACCAGTGATGAAACGATCTTACCGAACGCTGCACCGATAATGACACCCACTGCCAGATCCACCACATTCCCGCGCATCGCAAATTCGCGAAATTCTTTAACTAAACTCATTTTCTTCTCCTTGAGCCAACTGACGATTATAAGTTTAACAAATGATTAGTTAATTTCCATTGGGGATAATTAATCGTTATGAAAAATAAAAGGCATGGGAATAAGAGGGTTAATAATCAGGTGCTCTTTTATAAGCACCTGATTGATTACAGGAAGAATGGACTTGGCTGGAATAAACGTTCGACGTCGGTAATAAACTTTTTATCGGTAAGGAACATAATGACGTGGTCGCCTTGCTCGATACGTAAATTATCATTCGCAATCATCACGTCGTTTCCACGCACCACGGCACCAATAATTGTTCCCGGTGGCAGTTTAATTTCATCGATAGCGCGGCCCACAACGCGTGATGTGGTTTCATCACCATGAGCAACGGCCTCAATGGCTTCAGCCACACCGCGGCGAAGGGAAGATACGCCAACAATATCCGCCTTACGAACATGGCTCAGCAGGGCTGAAATGGTTGCTTGCTGCGGTGATATCGCGATATCAATAACGCTTCCCTGCACGAGGTCAACGTAGGCGCGGCGTTGAATAAGCACCATGACTTTTTTTGCCCCCATACGTTTGGCGAGCATGGCGGACATAATGTTCGCCTCGTCGTCGTTAGTGACGGCAATAAACAGATCAACTTGATCAATATGCTCTTCTGCCAGCAGCTCTTGATCAGAGGCATCGCCATAAAACACGATGGTGTTTTGCAGCTTTTCAGCCAGCTCAGCCGCGCGCTGTTGATCGCGCTCGATCAACTTCACGCTGTAGTCTTTTTCCAGCCTGTGCGCCAGACCCGCGCCGATATTACCACCGCCAACGAGCATAATGCGTTTATACGGTTTTTCGAGACGCTGCAGTTCGCTCATTACGGCGCGAATATGCTGAGATGCCGCGATGAAGAAGACTTCATCACCTGCCTCGACTATGGTTGAACCCTGTGGGCGAATTGGCCTGTCATGGCGGAAAATGGCTGCAACGCGGGTATCAATATGCGGCATATGCTCACGCATGGTGGAGAGCGCATTACCGATCAATGGGCCGCCGTAATAGGCCTTAACGACCGCCAGGCTCACTTTACCTTCGGCGAAGTTCACCACCTGCAGCGCACCAGGATATTCGATCAGGCGGTAGATATTGTCGATAACCAGCTGTTCTGGGGCGATGAGATGGTCGATAGGGACCGCTTCGGAATTAAACAGCTTCTCTGCATCCCGGACATAGTCCGGGGAGCGGATGCGCGCGATCCGGTTCGGCGTGTTGAACAACGAATAGGCCACCTGACATGCCACCATGTTGGTTTCGTCAGAACTGGTCACCGCAACCAGCATGTCAGCATCGTCGGCGCCCGCTTCACGCAGGACACGCGGGTGCGAGCCATGACCTTGCACGACGCGAAGGTCAAATTTGTCCTGTAAAACACGCAGCCGATCGCCATTGGTATCGACAATCGTGATGTCATTATTTTCGCCAACAAGGTTTTCAGCCAGCGTCCCACCAACCTGTCCGGCGCCCAGAATGATTATCTTCATATCTCGTGACCTGTTCTCAACATCACTCTTTGATTAGCTTAGCGTAAAAGAAGCCATCACCTTCTTCAGCGGCCGGCAGATTCTGCAGGCCTGGGCGTTCAGGCGTGCCCGTGTCGTGTAGCACTGCATCCGGGGTACGTTTAAGGAAGGCTGCAATCTGCTGACTGTTTTCTTCCGGAAGGACCGAACAGGTCGCATAGACCAGTGTGCCTCCTGGCTTCAGGTGTGGCCAAATGGCATCAAGAATGTCGGATTGCAGTTGAGTCAGTTCCTTGATATCGCGATCGCGACGCAACCACTTGATATCCGGGTGGCGACGAATAACGCCGGTTGCCGAGCAGGGAGCATCCAACAAGATGCGATCGAATTGCGTTTCACCACACCATTCTGCGGGTTTACGGCCATCGCCTTGCTTAACCTGCGCTTTCATTCCCAGGCGCTTAAGGTTGTCATAGACGCGTGAAAGACGCTGCTCATCGACATCCACGGCCATGACGTTTGCCTGAGGGGCCACTTCCAGAATATGCGTCGTCTTGCCGCCTGGCGCGGCGCAGAGATCGAGGATGTGCTCGCCGTTTTTAGGTTCCAGCCAGGCCATGCAGCCCTGCGCGGAAGCATCTTGTACGGTCACCCAGCCTTCATCAAAACCAGGTAAAGCATGTACCGGAGCAGGAGAGGCTAAACGCACAGCGTCAGGATATGCTTCATGTGTGAAGCCGCTCATTCCAGACTCTTCCAGTAAAGCCAGCCAGGCATCGCGCGTATGGTGATTACGGTTGACGCGTAACCACATCGGCGGACGCTGATTATTCGCGTCGGCAATTGCCTGCCACTGCTCTGGCCAGGCTTTTTTAAGGCGATTCAGAAGCCAGTCAGGATGCAGATAACGTGCTTCACTTTGCTCGAACTCAGCCAGAAGCTCTTCCTGCTGTCGCTGGAACTGGCGCAGAACGCCATTAATCAACCCTTTCAGCATAGGACGTTTAATCACAACGGCACCTTCCACTGTCTCAGCCAGTGCGGCATGAGGCGGGATACGCGTGTGAAGAAGCTGATAGAAGCCAACCATAATCAAATAATGCAGGGTGCGCTGCTTGCCGGTCATTGGACGTGACATCAGCTTATTAACCAGCCACTCGAGCTGAGAAAGCGTGCGCAGGACGCCAAAACAGAGCTCCTGAAGCAGGGCTTTGTCTTTGTCGGACACTTTTTGCTGCAAAGCTGGCAGGATATTGCTCAATGACTGGCCCTGCTCGACAACCTGCTCAACGGCCTGAGCCGCCATACTGCGTAAATTTTGTTTTTTCATAACCGTAAAAATAAAAATGCCCGGAAACACCGGGCGCTAAAATTAAATGAGGTCAGGCAAGGCGATTGCCCGGGATAAACCATTCGCGACGAGAATTTAACAAATCCTGTGCGCTCATCGCCTTCTTACCCGCAGGTTGTAGCGATTCCAGATTCAGGATCCCTTGTGCGGTAGCTACCTGAATACCGTTCTTGCTGGCGTCGATAATCGTACCGGGATCAGCCGTTGTGTGACCGTCAATAAGGGAGGCTTTCCAGACTTTCACCGGCTGCTCGTCGATAACCATCCAGCTCATCGGCCATGGATTAAAGGCGCGAATGCAGCGTTCAAGTTGAGCCGCTGACAGAGACCAGTCAATCCGGGCTTCTTCTTTACTCAATTTTTCAGCGTAAGTGACCAGCGCTTCATCCTGAACTTCAGGTTTCGCCGTATTATTCGCAATCTGCTGGAGGGTTTCAATCAGCCCTTGCGGGCCAAGCTCTGCCAGCTTGTCATACAGGGTGGCACTGGTATCCTCGGCCGTAATGGGGCAGGCCAGTTTATAAAGCATGTCACCGGTGTCTAAACCTACATCCATCTTCATGATTGTGACGCCCGTTTCAGCATCACCCGCCCATAAAGAGCGCTGAATAGGTGCTGCCCCGCGCCAGCGTGGAAGCAGAGAACCATGCACGTTAATGCAACCCAGGCGAGGCATATCAAGCACAGCTTTTGGCAGAATTAAACCGTAAGCCACCACCACCATTACATCGGCATTCAGGTCAGCGACAAGCTGCTGGTTTACCTGAGGGCGCAAGGATGCTGGCTGGAAAACAGGTAACCCATGCTCTTCTGCCAGCACCTTAACAGGACCTGGCATCAGTTTTTTACCACGGCCAGCCGGGCGATCCGGTTGGGTAAACACGCCAACAACCTGGTGGCCAGAAGATAACAGCGCGTCAAGATGACGCGCTGCAAAATCAGGGGTTCCCGCGAAGATAATACGTAGTGATTTAGACACGATGATCCTTGTATCCGGGGGGACGTTATGCGCGAGAACGCAAACGATCCAGTTTCTCTACTTTCTGACGAATTCGTTGCTGCTTCAGCGGCGAGAGATAATCGATAAACAGTTTACCGACCAGATGATCCATCTCATGCTGAATACAGATCGCCAGCAGGTCGTCAGCTTCCAGTTCGAACGGATTGCCGTCACGATCCAAGGCGCGAATTTTCACTTTTTCGGCACGCGGCACTAAAGCACGCTGTTCCGGAATAGACAGACAACCTTCCTCAATACCTGTTTCGCCACTCTTCTCGAGCAGCTCAGGATTGATTAACACCAGGCGGCCATCGCGATTTTCAGATACGTCGATCACGATAATACGCTTGTGAATGTCGACCTGAGTGGCCGCAAGACCAATACCTTCTTCGGCGTACATGGTATCGAACATATCATCAACGATACGCTGAATTTCTGCATTCACTTCTTTTACCGGTTCAGCGACGATGCGAAGGCGCTCGTCCGGAATATGTAACACTTGCAAAACTGCCATAAATTTCCAGAGTCGTGTTCAGGAGTTGATAAGAATATTATCTCCTATTCTAGACAAAACCCCCATCGATTGACAGCATCAGTGACCAATCGCAATGATTGCGGAGGCCGCTTATGGCAGGGGAAAGGATGACATCGACTGAGTTATGGCTACGGTTAATACACACCGGTTCTCTTTATGGCGATGTGATGCTGGAAGCGGCAGCACGATTGCACAACCAGACAACCATTGACGGTCCCGTTGTCAGAGACGCCGGTCTGTCTGTCAAACAGGCTGCACGGTTCTTTGCGCTCAGAGAAAGTGAGCTGGAAAGTAGCCTGCTCTGGCTCGAACAGCCGGGT
This sequence comes from Enterobacter sp. PTB, assembly GCF_051130085.1. NCBI lineage: Bacteria > Pseudomonadati > Pseudomonadota > Gammaproteobacteria > Enterobacterales > Enterobacteriaceae > Enterobacter > Enterobacter sp. PTB. The sequence goes on along the minus strand of NZ_JBDKEE010000037.1, from coordinate 4,325 downwards.
AACCATCTGATCACGGCGGAGCATCCTCTTTATCCTCCTTTACTCCGGACGATCCCGGATTATCCAGGCGCAGTCTTTGTTAAAGGCAACCCTGATGTACTGAATGCAGTTCAGCTGGCGGTTGTTGGCAGCCGTGCACCGTCATGGTACGGCGAGCGATGGGGAAAAATTCTCTGTGAACAGCTTTCTCAAAGTGGTTTAACGATCACCAGCGGGCTGGCCTGCGGAATTGACGGTGTCGCCCACAACGCTGCGCTATCGGCAAAAGGGCGTAGCGTTGCGGTGCTGGGTAACGGTCTCTTTAGTATTTATCCTCGTCGGCATCAGGCGCTGGCTGCGCGGCTTATCGATTCTGGTGGCGCGATAGTGTCTGAGTTTCCGCTGTCAGCGCAGCCCCGGCCGGGACACTTTCCCCGGCGTAATCGAATTATCAGCGGGCTAAGTCAGGGGGTATTCGTGGTTGAAGCAGCGGTACGCAGCGGTTCGCTTGTGACCGCACGGTGCGCGCTTGAGCAGGGGCGAGACGTGTTTGCCTTACCCGGCCCAATTGGTAACCCGGGCTGCGAAGGGCCGCACTGGCTGATAAAGCAGGGTGCAACACCGGTAACGGAAGTCAGAGACATTCTTGAAAATTTGCAATATGGATTGCAACGGCTGCAGGAAGATCCCGAAAAGCGACATTATTCATCAGATCAGGGAAAGGTGGCATTGCCATTTCCCAAGCTCCTGGCTAACGTAGGAGATGAGGTAACACCTGTTGACGTTGTCGCTGAACGTGCCGGCCAACCTGTGCCAGTTACGGTAGCACAGCTACTCGAACTGGAGTTAGCAGGATGGATCGCAGCTGTACCCGGCGGCTATGTCCGATTAAGGAGGGCAAGCCATGTTCGACGTACTGATGTATTTGTTTGAGACTTACATCCATAACGAAGCAGAAATGCGAGTGGATCAGGACAAATTGACACAGGATCTTACCGATGCGGGGTTTGAGCGGGAAGATATCTATAATGCGTTGATGTGGCTGGAAAAACTGGCTGATTATCAGGAAGGCCTCGCCGAACCGATGCAGTTAGCTTCTGACCCATTGTCTGTGCGCATCTACACAGCTGAAGAGTGTGAAAGGCTGGACGCGAGCTGCCGGGGATTCATTTTATTCCTTGAGCAGATTCAGGTGCTAAACCTCGAAACGAGAGAGATGGTGATAGAGCGCGTTATGGCGCTGGATACGGCAGACTTCGAACTGGAAGACCTCAAGTGGGTCATCCTGATGGTTCTGTTTAATATTCCAGGCTGTGAAAATGCCTATCAGCAAATGGAAGAATTACTCTTTGAAGTGAATGAAGGTATGCTGCATTAATTCAATGTGCAGCACCAAGAGTTGTTATGGCCAAATCAGCACTATTCACGGTGCATAAAAATGAGCCCTGCCCGCAGTGCGGGGCTGAACTTGTTATTCGGTCCGGGAAACACGGCCCGTTTCTCGGTTGTTCCCACTATCCGGAATGTGATTATGTCCGTCCCCTGAAAAGCCAGGCGGATGGACATATCGTCAAAATTCTGGAGGGACAGCTTTGCCCTCTTTGCGGCGGCGAGTTAGCGCTACGTCAGGGCCGTTTCGGCATGTTTATTGGCTGTAGCCACTATCCTGAATGTGAACATACAGAACAAATTGATAAACCTGATGAAACGGCTATTGCCTGTCCTCAATGCCAGCGTGGACAGCTCGTGCAGCGCCGTTCTCGTTTTGGTAAGACCTTTCATTCCTGCGATCGCTATCCTGAATGTCAGTTTGTTATCAATTTCAAACCGGTAGCGGGTGTCTGCTCTCATTGCAATTATCCGTTACTTATAGAGAAAAAAACGGCGCAAGGTTTGAAACGCTTCTGCGCCAGTAAACAATGTGGAAAGCCGGTTCCGGCGGATCAAAACAGTGAAGAATAACCTGCCATCAGGCTCCATTGCTCATGCGGTGGATGTCCTGAAAAATGAAGAAGTCATCGCCTATCCAACTGAAGCTGTTTTTGGGGTCGGTTGCGATCCTGACAGCGAAACGGCCGTTGGCCGACTGCTCACACTTAAACAGAGGCCAGTCGAAAAAGGGCTTATTTTAATCGCTGCTAACTATGAGCAGCTTAAGCCTTATATCGATGATTCCATGCTAACGCCGGAGCAGCGGGAGACTATTTTCTCAGCATGGCCCGGCCCCGTGACCTTTGTTTTCCCGGCGAAGCCGACAACGCCGCGCTGGTTGACCGGGCGCTTTGATTCCCTCGCCGTGCGCGTGACGGACCATCCGCTGGTGGTCGAACTTTGCCTGGCCTTTGGAAAACCACTGGTCTCAACCAGCGCGAATCTGACCGGGCAGCCACCTTGCCGCACAACCGACGAAGTAAGGGCGCAGTTTGGGAATGATTTCCCGGTTGCCGTCGGTGAGACGGGAGGGCGCCTCAATCCGTCTGAAATCCGCGACGCCTTGACCGGCGAACGTTTTCGCCAGGGGTAATCCAATGGAAACCTATGCTGTTTTTGGTAATCCGATAGCGCACAGCAAGTCACCGTTAATCCATCAACTGTTTGCCGAGCAACTGCAAATAAATCATCCCTATGGCCGCGTGCTGGCACCTGTTGATGCATTTATTCCTGCGCTGGAGGGTTTCTTCAACGCGGGTGGCAAAGGTGCGAATGTAACGGTACCGTTTAAAGAGGAAGCCTTCGAACGTGCGGATGAACTCACCGAGCGTGCTTCCCTTGCGGGTGCAGTGAATACCTTAAAACGGCTTGAGGATGGACGCCTGCTGGGAGACAACACTGACGGAATTGGGTTACTGAGCGATCTGGAAAGGCTCTCGTTTATTAAGCCTGGTTTCAGGGTTCTGCTGATTGGTGCGGGCGGAGCGTCGCGGGGAGTATTGCTGCCTCTGCTGTCACTGGATTGCGCGGTGACCATTACAAACAGGACCTTCTCGCGGGCAGAAGCGCTGGCTACGTTGTTCGCACATACCGGCAGCGTGAGCGCGGTCGCCCTGGATGAACTTGCCGATCGTGAGTTTGATCTGATCATCAACGCCACCTCCAGCGGTATCGGTGGTGACGTGCCGGCGATCCCTGCTTCGCTGGTAAGTGCCCATATTTACTTCTACGATATGTTCTATCAGAAAGGGAAGACACCTTTTTTGAGCTGGTGTGAACAGCACGGCGGAAAACACGTAGCCGATGGGCTGGGAATGCTGGTGGGACAGGCGGCACACGCGGTGCTGCTCTGGCACGGTGTATTGCCTTCGGTCGAACCGGTCATTGAAAAGCTGAAAAGGGAGCTCAGGGCGTGAATCAGGCAATTCATTTTCCGGACAGGGAAAGCTGGGACGAGAGTAAACAGGCGGTCTGTTTCCCGGTGCTGGTGCATGGAATGCAACTTACCTGTGCCATTCGTGGGGAAACGCTGTTGCGTCGCTTTGGTGGTTCAGACCCGTTAGAGGTGTTTTGTGAAAATCGCTGGGATCTTGAAGAGGAAGCCAGCGATTTAATCCGCGATCAGCAGGAAGACGATCAGGGCTGGGTCTGGGTATCCTGACTCAGATAGTCATTCTTCCATTTAACGTAGTTATTCGCCGAGTATTTTAATCCTTCGATCTCTGCCTCCTTCAGGGGGCGGATCTGTTTTACCGGGCTTCCCAAATAGAGATAGCCGCTCTCCAGTCTTTTGTTCTGGGGAACAAGGCTGCCTGCGCCAATCATCACGTCATCTTCTACAATGACGCCATCCAGCAAAATCGACCCCATGCCAACGAGAACTCGATTACCAATAGTGCAGCCGTGAAGCATCACTTTATGGCCGACGGTGACATCTTCTCCAATGATGAGTGGATTGCCCTGGGGGTTATAGGAGGATTTGTGGGTTACGTGCAGAACGCTACCGTCCTGAATATTGGTGCGTGCACCAATGGCCACATGGTTTACATCCCCCCGAATGGCGACGAGCGGCCAGATACTGACGTCATCGGCCATTCGAACATCGCCGATGACCACGCTGCTGGCATCGATCATCACGCGATCGCCTTTTTGGGGGAGAAGATCTTTATAAGGACGTAATACTGCGGACATATCTACCTCGAACGATGAGCACTATATAGAAGACTTGATCATATTATTGGATCGAGGCAAGGCAAAAAGCGTCAATATTTAAGCATATTGGGTGGGATTTCAGCGAAAAGCGCGGAAAATCGACAGTTGGAAAAAAAGATCCAAAAAGTACTTGTGCTAAAAATTGGGATCCCTATAATGCGCCTCCATCGACACGGCGGATGTGAATCACTTCACAGTTAACC
>NZ_JBDKEE010000036.1:0-29036 GCF_051130085.1 Enterobacter sp. PTB | reverse complement strand
GGGTTAACTGTGAAGTGATTCACATCTGCCGTGTCGATGGAGGCGCATTATAGGGAGTTCTCTGCAGGCCGCAACCGCTAAATGACAGAAAAATGACTGACTGCTGCATTCCCCAGCAAAACCCCGCCTTATACCCTTTTACACACAGACTTATCCACAGAGATACGAAAAAGTGAAAATTCGCGAGCGTTGCGCAAACGTTTTCGTTAAAATGCTCGCGCTTAACAAGGATGCCTCGTCAGGTGTGTTAGATGAGTTTTTCGCTGGAAAATTCATCTAACGCTCTCTGTAATCGTGAAATCCAGGGGATTTACCATGCAACAACGTCGTTCAGTCCGCCGCGCTCTGCTCAGTGTTTCTGATAAAGCCGGTATCGTCGAATTCGCTCAGGCACTTTCTGCACGCGGTGTGGAGCTGCTTTCTACAGGTGGTACCGCTCGCCTGTTAGCAGAGAAAGGTCTGCCGGTAACCGAAGTGTCCGATTACACCGGTTTTCCGGAAATGATGGATGGACGCGTCAAGACCCTGCACCCGAAGGTCCACGGCGGTATTCTTGGTCGTCGCGGCCAGGACGACGGCATTATGGAAAAGCATGATATCGCGCCAATCGACATGGTCGTCGTTAACCTCTACCCGTTCGCGCAGACCGTTGCCCGCGAAGGCTGCTCTCTGGAAGACGCCGTCGAAAACATTGATATCGGCGGCCCAACCATGGTGCGCTCAGCGGCTAAGAACCATAAAGATGTTGCCATCGTGGTGAAGAGCAGCGACTACAACACCATTATTAATGAGATGGATGCCAACGAAGGGTCGCTGACGCTGGAGACGCGTTTCGACCTCGCCATCAAAGCATTCGAGCACACCGCCGCGTACGACAGCATGATCGCCAACTACTTCGGTAGCCTGGTGCCTGCTTATCATGGCGAAAGCACTGAACCTTCCGGCCGCTTCCCGCGTACGCTGAACCTGAACTTCATTAAGAAGCAGGATATGCGTTACGGAGAGAACAGCCACCAGCAGGCTGCCTTCTATATAGAAGAAGAGGTAAAAGAAGCCTCTGTTGCGACCGCACAGCAGGTTCAGGGCAAGGCACTCTCCTATAACAACATCGCTGACACCGATGCAGCGCTCGAGTGCGTGAAAGCGTTCAGTGAACCCGCCTGCGTAATCGTGAAGCACGCGAACCCATGTGGCGTAGCGGTAAGCACCTCCATTCTCGACGCCTATGATCGCGCGTATAAAACCGACCCAACCTCCGCATTCGGCGGCATTATCGCCTTCAACCGCGAGCTGGACGCTGACACAGCACAGGCCATCATCTCCCGTCAGTTTGTCGAAGTGATCATCGCTCCTTCTGCATCCGACGAAGCCCTGAAAATCACCGCGGCAAAACAGAACGTGCGCGTACTGGTGTGTGGCCAGTGGGATGAGCGCGTACCGGGTCTGGACTTCAAACGCGTGAACGGCGGTCTGCTGGTTCAGGATCGCGATCTGGGCATGGTTACCGCGGGCGATCTGCGCGTCGTGACGAAACGCCAGCCTACCGAGCAGGAACTGCGTGACGCGCTGTTCTGCTGGAAGGTTGCGAAGTTCGTGAAATCCAACGCGATTGTCTATGCAAAAGAGAACATGACCATCGGAATAGGCGCAGGCCAGATGAGCCGCGTTTACTCCGCGAAAATTGCCGGTATCAAAGCGGCCGATGAAGGTCTGGAAGTGAAAGGCTCGGCAATGGCCTCTGACGCCTTCTTCCCGTTCCGTGACGGTATCGACGCTGCTGCGGCAGTGGGCATTACCTGTGTTATCCAGCCTGGCGGCTCAATCCGTGACGACGAAGTCATTGCCGCTGCTGACGAACACGGCATTGCGATGATCTTCACCGACATGCGTCACTTCCGCCATTAATCCACGGAGCAGAAAATGAAAGTATTAGTCATTGGTAATGGCGGGCGCGAGCACGCTCTGGCGTGGAAAGCGGCCCAGTCGCCGCAGGTAAAAACCGTCTTTGTGGCACCGGGTAATGCCGGTACTGCGCTGGAACCCACGTTACAGAACGTCGCTATCGGCGTGACCGATATCCCGGCCCTGTTGAGCTTTGCTCAGCAGGAGAAAATCGATCTGACCATCGTGGGTCCGGAAGCGCCGCTGGTGATTGGCGTCGTTGACGCCTTCCGGGCTGCTGGCCTGCAAATCTTCGGCCCAACGGAAGGGGCTGCACAGCTGGAAGGTTCGAAAGCCTTCACCAAAGATTTCCTCGCACGTCATAACATCCCGACGGCGGAATATCAGAATTTCACCGAAGTAGAGCCAGCCCTGGCTTACTTACGTGAAAAAGGTGCGCCTATCGTTATCAAAGCCGACGGTCTGGCCGCCGGTAAAGGCGTTATCGTGGCGATGACGCTCGAGGAAGCCGAAGCCGCGGTTCAGGATATGCTGGCAGGCAACGCCTTTGGCGATGCGGGCCATCGCATCGTGATTGAAGAGTTCCTTGACGGTGAAGAGGCGAGCTTTATCGTGATGGTCGACGGCGAGCATGTTCTGCCGATGGCCACCAGCCAGGATCATAAACGCGTTGGCAATGCAGATACCGGGCCGAACACCGGCGGTATGGGCGCTTACTCCCCTGCCCCTGTGGTCACTGACGAAGTGCATCAGCGCACCATGGACCGCATTATCTGGCCAACCGTCAAAGGCATGGCTGCCGAAGGTAATACTTACACCGGTTTCCTCTATGCAGGCCTGATGATCGACAAGCAGGGCAATCCGAAGGTGATTGAGTTCAACTGCCGCTTCGGCGATCCGGAAACGCAGCCAATCATGCTGCGCATGAAATCTGACCTGGTGGAACTGTGTCTTGCCGCCTGTGAAGGTAAGCTGGATGAGAAAACGTCTGAGTGGGATGAACGTGCTTCTCTGGGCGTGGTGATTGCTGCGGGGGGTTATCCGGGTAATTACAATACCGGTGATGAGATTCACGGTTTACCGCTGGAAGAAGTAGAAGGCGCGAAGGTATTCCACGCCGGCACGAAGCTGTCTGACGACGATCGCGTGCTGACCAATGGCGGCCGTGTACTGTGTGCGACCGCACTGGGTCACACCGTTGCAGAAGCACAGAAGCGTGCCTATGCGCTGATGGCAGATATTCACTGGAACGGTAGCTTTAGCCGCCAGGATATCGGTTATCGCGCAATTGCGCGTGAGCAGGGCGAGTAATACTTCAGCCAGCCCCTCTCCCGTCAGGGAGAGGGGACGCCACTCAAAAACTCTTTTCTGTCGGCTGCCAGGTGCAGAAGTCTTCGTTCGCGACCAGCAGCAGTTGAGAACCTTCCGGCGCTTCCAGCCACGCCACACTCACTTCCATGGATGAATGACGCTGACGGCGCTCAATATGTTCGGTTGCCCAGGCTTCAAGCTCAGGCTTAACGGTTTGCCCTTCGCAGGTGGTTACCGTGCCATCGGCATGCCAGCGCCCCTGGCGCAGCACAACGCGTCCCTGACGCAGCGCATCGCTGGTCTGGCGGATTTGTTCGGCACGATAACGATAGAGTGCGACTTGATCGCTGGAAAGCTGCTGTTTTTGACCGCTGACTTCCCGCTGCATAAAGCTCAGCTCGCCATGGTCATCAAAACGCACTTTCACATGTTCGGGGGTCTTGCTGTAGACATTCAGTTCTATCAGCGACAGGTCATCGCCCTGCCAGCGATACTCCGCGGTCGACGTATTGCCGTTATGCCACGGACTGAAAGCAGAAAGCAGATGCACTTCGCCGCCAGAATCTTTGCGCCAGATCCTCACCGCACCCTGGTTGTCAGCGTAGCCGCTGGCGGTAAACGGTGGCAGAGAGGTGTCGTGGCTACAGGCGGACAGAAACATCACGCCCGCCAGCGCGAAAAGACCGCGCCAGACAGACAAAAGGGGCGTTGCCGCCCCTTCGTTAAAACTGTTCACTGCCACGCGTCTTACTTAACAGCGTCTTTCAGTGCTTTACCAGAAACAAATGCCGGCACGTTAGCTGCGGCGATTTTGATTTCTTTACCGGTCTGCGGGTTGCGGCCAGTACGCTCAGCGCGGTGGTTCACTTTGAAGGTACCGAAACCAACCAGTTGTACAGCATCACCTTCTTTCAGAGACTCAGTAATAGCAGCCAGGGTAGATTCCAGAGCAGCTTTAGCCTGCACTTTAGACAGATCAGCCTTGTCCGCAATTACATCAATCAGTTGAGTCTTGTTCATAAGTTATCCTTTCAATGTGTTTATCGCTTGCTAAGCATCGAGTGCGACGAAAATGCCAAAAAAGCACTCTCCTGCATACACGCACCGATAGCCACTTTTTTTCGCCCCCCAAATGTAGACCAGACAAGGGGCGAAAGGGAAGAGTCGAGGAGCGACAAAACGAGCGTTATATCAAGTTTTGTTGTCTCATTGGTTAAAAATTATACCAATATTGCTCTCACCAGCCTCACGTAAGTCCGCACGGAGCCCTTTTATCAGCTCAATATCGCGTTCTTCACACTCTGCCAGCAGGCGGAAAATTTCCCACTGGATATCCCATTCCTGCTCAACCGCGGGGTTCACTCGCAGCTCTTCGTCGGTCATTTCCCGACCTTCCTGGGTCATTTCCAGCATCGCGACGGTCGTAATGGATGCCTTGCTGACTTCGATAGCATGCTCCAGGGTTTCACCGCTCAGACGGGAATGAATCAGTTCGCTTAATGCCACGCAGGCATCAATGGCCGGATAGACACCATACAGGTCGTAGTCATCCGCAGCCGGGATCGCCTCTTCAAGCTTTTCAAGCTGAGAGTCGAAGTTCACCTTAGCGTCTTTGACCGTCAGCGTCTCCCAGATTAAATCCAGGATGCGGCGATAAATCTGCCCTTCACCAAAGCCTGTCTGCTTGCAGAACGCGGCATAGTTGGGATACATGCGCTCGCACAGGCAAGCCATAAAAGTCACGTGCTGCCAGCTTTCCAGCTTCTCAAGGCGCAGATGAATCGGGTTTTGTAGCATGATGAGGTCTCGAATCGAAAATTAGCCGCAGTTTACCTGAATCATCACTGAATTTCTTGCCAACGCGTAAAAGCCGGACGCCCTGACGCTACGGCATCAGCCCAGCGGGTGGGCTCCGGTAAGCGATACCCTTTCATGCAGCGCTGCACCCAAGCCAGCGCACTGTCCGTGCTCACCCGATGCCCGGTGGCGATAAACAGGGGGTTACAACGCGCTTTACTGCGCCAGACCCACGCCAGTTGCTCACCCTTATCGATGAGAGGTGCCAGCGCGCCTGGCTCGGCGGAGAGCGGCTCAAACGCACCGCACAGACGTTTTTTAGCCACACCGATGGTGGGGACATCCACCAGCAGCCCAAAATGGCTGGCGACGCCTAAGCGGCGCGGATGAGAGATACCATGGCCGTCGACAAACAGCAGGTCGGGTTTTTGCGAGAGTTGCTCCCACGCTGCCAGCAGCGCGGGATATTCACGGAATGAGAGAAAGCCAGGAATGTACGGCATGGTGGTGGCGATACGCGCCACCTTGTACTCCACCAGTTCCAGCGAGGGATATTTCAGCAGCACCATTGCCGCCCGCGTCACTTCACCTCCCTGCTCAAACCCCACATCTGCTCCGCCAATGTACTGCGGCGGGTCTGTGTCCAGACGATCCTCGCGGATCACGGATGAGGCCAGTTCTATCTGTTGAGCGCGTAATGACGCGAGATCCATAACCACTCCTTACTGATGATAATGTGCAGAAAGTCGGTGCACCGCCTCCACAAACGCGCCAGCGTGTTCTGGCGGTACATCCTGATGAATACCGTGCCCGAGGTTGAACACGTGTCCTTCGCCCTGGCCGAAACCAGCAAGAATGGAGGCCACCTCTTCCTCAATACGGGCAGGCTGAGCATAGAGCATAGACGGGTCCATGTTGCCCTGCAGCGCCACTTTGTCACCCACGCGACGGCGCGCATCGGCAATATCGGTTGTCCAGTCGAGACCCAACGCGTCACAGCCGGTTGCGGCCATGGCTTCCAGCCACTGCCCACCGCCTTTGGTGAACAGCGTCACCGGCACCCGGCGACCTTCGTTTTCACGCAGCAGGCCATCGACGATTTTATGCATGTAATACAGCGAGAACTGCTGGTAATCGCGCCCGGTCAGCACGCCGCCCCAGGTATCGAAAATCATCACCGACTGCGCACCTGCTTTAATCTGCGCGTTAAGATAGAGTGTGACGCTCTTCGCCAGCTTGTCGAGCAGCGTATGCAGCGCCTGTGGCTCCGCGTACATCATCTTTTTAATGACGGTAAAGGCTTTGCTGCTGCCACCTTCCACCATATAGGTCGCCAGCGTCCACGGGCTGCCTGAGAAGCCAATCAGCGGCACTTCGCCTTTCAGTTCACGGCGAATTGTGCGCACGGCGTTCATCACATACCCCAGCTCCTGCTCAGGATCCGGTACCGGCAGCTTATCAACGTCGGCTTTGCTTTTGATCGGGGAGGTGAAACGCGGACCTTCACCGGTTTCGAAATAGAGCCCAAGGCCCATGGCATCCGGAATGGTCAGAATGTCCGAAAAGAGAATAGCGGCATCCAGCGGGTAGCGGCGCAGCGGCTGGAGCGTCACTTCGCAGGCCAGCTCGGCATTTTTGCACAGCGACATAAAATCACCCGCCTGCGCACGCGTGGCTTTGTACTCTGGCAGATAGCGCCCCGCCTGGCGCATCATCCACACCGGGGTGACATCAACGGGCTGGCGCAGCAGCGCACGCAGATAACGATCGTTCTTCAGTTCGGTCATTTTGCAGTTCCTTATTGCGTCAGTCCGTGAGTGTAACACTACTCATACTCGGCCCGACACATTGCCACGGTATCTTCTATCAGCCGACGGGCTACCGTTCCCGGCGGGGGTAACAGTGGCAAATCGTCATAACGGTACCAGTTCGCGTCCAGCAGCTCTTTCTGGTCGATAACAATCTCACCGCTATCGTATTCGGCCATAAACGCCGTCATCAGCGACTGCGGGAACGGCCACGGCTGAGACGTCACGTAACGCAGGTTCTTCACCCGGATCCCGCTCTCTTCCATTACTTCACGCGCCACCGCCTGCTCCAGCGTTTCGCCCACTTCAACGAACCCGGCAAGAACAGTATGAATGCCGTTGCGATGGCGGGTATGTTGCGCCAGCAGGATGGAATCGTCTCGCCGGATAGCGACGATAATGCACGGCGCAATCTGCGGATAATAGCGTTCACGGCAGTGGCTGCAGAGCATGGCCCACTCGGTTTTGCTCGGGTGCATGGTATGCCCGCAGTATCCGCAGTATTTATGCGATCGGTAAAACTCGGCCAGCTGCACGCCACGGCCTGCCAGCTGGAACAGGCCCACATCGAGATCCAGCACCTGACGAACAGATCCCATGTCCTGGCGGCGAGGCTGCTGGATCAACCACACCGGCTCCCCTTGCCACTCGCCGATCTTCAGCGCAGGCTGACCAACGAGATCGAAACGATCGGCAGTGCCATAGGGTATTTCCCCACCGGGTAGCCATAATTTTTGTTCGTGACTGACAATCCACCAACCCAGATCTGATTTTTCAATAATACGATCCATATCTATTGCACTACCTTCGCTTCACTGACATGTTGTTAGCATTGTGGTTACATTTTGGATAAGCAGAATCAATTCTAAACCTTGCGGAGTCGAACATGTTAAACCAGCTAGAAAGCCTGACTGAGCGCGTTAGAGGAAGTAACAAACTGGTGGATCGCTGGCTACATGTGCGCAAGCATCTACTCGTGGCTTATTACAATCTGGTCGGTATTAAGCCTGGCAAAGAATCGTTTATGCGGCTGAATGAAAAAGCGCTGGATGATTTTTGTCAGAGCCTGGTCGACTACCTGTCCGACGGCCATTTCAATATTTATGAACGCATTATCCGCGAAATGGAAGGCACTAGCCCGTATTTAACGGCATCCAAACTCTACCCGTTGCTGGAAGCCAATACCCAGCAGATCATGAATTACTACGATTCCACCCTCGAGAACGCCATCGATCACGACAACTACCTTGAGTTTCAACAGGCGCTGTCCGATCTCGGCGAAGCGCTGGAAGAGCGATTCTCGCTGGAAGATAAGCTGATCGCCCTCGTGCTGGATAACGATTCTAAGGCCAGCAACGAAGATAACATCGCGCGGCCTGCTTGAGTTCTTAATCGTTAACGAGTAGTTTACAAACATTCGCCCCTCTCAGGAGGGGTATTACACGAAATCATTCATGCGATAGCGTGAACGATGGCGTGTAAATTTCTTGTCGGAGTGCCCAGTGTGAAAGCACGGGCTGAGACCGTTAATTCGGGATCCGCGGAACCTGATCAGGCTAATACCTGCGAAGGGAACAAGAGTAAAACTGCTGTAGTATCGCCCCCGGGCGATCTCCTCTTGCTTCATCCGTCGTCTGACAAGCCATGTCCTTCACTTTTGGAATGAGCTATGTCTACTACTAAACTGACCCGCCGCGAACAGCGCGCACACGCCCAACACTTCATCGACACCCTGGAAGGCACCGCTTTCCCGAACTCTAAGCGTATTTACATCACCGGCTCTCGGGCGGATATCCGCGTTCCGATGCGCGAAATCCAGCTTAGCCCGACGCTTCTTGGCGGCAGCAAAGAAAACCCGCAGTATGAAGACAACGAAGCCGTGCCAGTCTACGACACGTCTGGCCCGTACGGCGATCCTGATGTGGCCATTAACGTGCAGCAGGGTCTGGCAAAACTGCGCCAGCGCTGGATTGACGCGCGTAACGACTGCGAAGAACTGACGGTTCGCAGCTCTGCCTACACCAAAGAGCGTCTGGCCGACGATGGCCTGGATGAACTGCGCTTCGCGGGCCTGCTGACGCCGAAACGGGCAAAAGCGGGCAAATGCGTTACCCAGCTGCACTATGCGCGTCAGGGGATCGTCACCCCGGAGATGGAGTTTATCGCCATCCGTGAAAACATGGGCCGTGAGCGCATCCGTAGCGAAGTGCTGCGCCACCAGCATCCGGGCGAAGGTTTCGGTGCCCGCCTGCCGGAAAACATCACCCCGGAGTTTGTGCGCGATGAGGTGGCCGCTGGCCGCGCGATTATCCCCGCCAACATCAATCACCCGGAATCCGAACCGATGATTATCGGCCGCAACTTCCTGGTGAAGGTCAACGCCAATATCGGTAACTCCGCAGTCACCTCCTCCATCGAAGAAGAGGTCGAGAAGCTGGTCTGGTCAACGCGCTGGGGCGCGGACACGGTAATGGATCTCTCCACCGGGCGTTATATCCACGAAACCCGCGAGTGGATCCTGCGTAACAGCCCGGTGCCTATCGGAACGGTGCCGGTCTATCAGGCGCTGGAGAAAGTGAACGGTATCGCTGAAAACCTCACCTGGGAAGCGTTCCGCGACACGCTGCTGGAGCAGGCTGAACAGGGTGTAGACTACTTCACCATCCACGCGGGGGTGCTGCTGCGCTACGTGCCGATGACCGCGAAGCGTCTGACCGGCATTGTCTCGCGCGGGGGCTCAATCATGGCGAAGTGGTGTCTGTCTCATCATCAGGAAAACTTCCTCTACGAACACTTCCGCGAGATCTGCGAAATCTGTGCCGCTTACGACGTCTCGCTGTCGCTGGGCGACGGCCTGCGCCCTGGTTCCATTCGTGATGCCAACGACGAAGCGCAGTTTGCCGAACTGCACACGCTGGGCGAGCTGACCAAAATCGCCTGGGAGTATGACGTGCAGGTGATGATTGAAGGCCCGGGCCATGTCCCCATGCAGATGATCCGCCGCAATATGACGGAAGAACTGGAGCACTGCCATGAAGCACCATTCTATACCCTGGGGCCGTTGACCACCGATATTGCCCCGGGTTACGACCACTTCACCTCCGGAATTGGTGCGGCGATGATCGGCTGGTTCGGTTGCGCCATGCTCTGCTATGTGACGCCAAAAGAGCACCTCGGTCTGCCCAACAAAGAGGACGTGAAGCAGGGGCTTATCACCTACAAAATTGCCGCCCACGCTGCGGACCTGGCGAAAGGCCATCCGGGCGCGCAAATTCGCGATAACGCGATGTCGAAGGCCCGCTTTGAATTCCGCTGGGAAGATCAGTTTAACCTCGCGCTCGACCCGTTTACCGCCCGCGCCTATCACGACGAAACCCTGCCGCAGGAGTCCGGCAAAGTGGCCCATTTCTGCTCCATGTGTGGGCCAAAATTCTGCTCGATGAAGATCAGCCAGGAAGTGCGTGACTACGCCGCCGCGCAAACCATTGAAGTGGGCATGGCGGATATGTCAGAAACCTTCCGCGCGAAAGGCGGCGAAATCTACCTCAAAAAAGAGGAGGCGTAATGTACCAGCCCGATTTCCCACCCGTGCCCTTTCGTTTGGGGCTCTACCCGGTGGTGGACAGCGTGGAGTGGGTTGCCCGCCTGCTGGAGGCAGGTGTACGCACGCTGCAGCTGCGCATCAAAGATAAACGCGATGAGGAGGTGGAGAACGATGTCGCCGCCGCCATCGCGCTGGGGCGTCGGTATCACGCCCGCCTGTTTATCAACGACTACTGGCGACTGGCGATAAAGCACCAGGCCTACGGCGTGCATCTGGGTCAGGAGGACCTGGAGACCACAGACCTGAATGCCATCCGGGAAGCCGGTTTGCGCCTGGGTGTCTCGACCCATGACGATATGGAGATTGACGTGGCGCTGGCGGCACGCCCTTCGTACATTGCGCTTGGACACGTCTTCCCGACGCAAACTAAACAGATGCCCTCCGCGCCACAAGGGCTGGCACAGCTGGCGGCTCACGTGAAGCGTCTTGCGCAGTACCCGACCGTGGCCATCGGCGGGATTAGCCTTGAACGCGCGCCGGCCGTGCTGGATACCGGTGTCGGCAGTATCGCCGTCGTCAGTGCCATCACCCAGGCCGCAGACTGGCAGGCCGCCACCCGGCAGCTCTTACAACTGGCAGGAGCAGGCGATGAATGATCGTGACTTTATGCGCTATAGCCGCCAGATCCTGCTGGAGGATATCGCCATCGACGGACAGCAAAAGCTACTCGCCAGCCGGGTTTTGATTGTCGGGCTGGGCGGATTAGGCGCGCCTGCCGCGCTCTATCTGGCCGGTGCAGGCGTGGGCACGCTGGTACTGGCCGATGACGACGAGGTGCATCTTAGCAACCTGCAGCGTCAAATCCTCTTTACCACCGAGGATATCAACCAGCCCAAAGTACACATTACCCGCCAGCGCCTGAACCAGCTGAACCCGGATATAGAGCTCATTGCGTGTCAGGAGCGGCTCAGCGGCGACAATCTGCTCCGAGAAGTCGCCCTGGCCGACGTGGTGCTGGACTGCACCGACAATATGGCAACCCGCCAGGCGATCAATGCCGCCTGTGTCGCAAAAAATACGCCGCTTATCACCGCCAGCGCGGTGGGATTCGGCGGGCAGATGATGGTCCTGACACCGCCGTGGGCGCAGGGCTGCTATCGCTGTCTGTGGCCAGACGATGCTGAGCCAGAGCGTAACTGTCGCACCGCGGGCATTCTTGGCCCGGTTGTGGGGGTGATGGGTACCCTGCAGGCGCTCGAGGCCATCAAGCTGCTCAGCGGAATGGAGACCGAGCGCAACATGTTGCGGTTATTTGACGCCCGCTCCAGCGGCTGGCGTCATCTGGCGTTACACCGCGCCAGCCACTGCCCGGTATGTGGAGGCGGCAATGCGCATTCTGTTTAACGATGAGCCGATGAAATGCGAGGACGGGCTCACCGTTGCCGTGCTGCTCGATAAACTGCGCCAGCTCAAGCCGGGAACGGCGCTGGCGCTCAATCAACAGATCCTGCCGCGCGAGCAGTGGGAACATCAGCAGGTCAATGAAGGCGACCAGATTCTGCTGTTTCAGGTTATCGCAGGGGGCTGAGATGTTACGTATTGCCGATAAAGTCTTTGATTCACATCTGTTTACCGGAACCGGGAAATTCGCATCACCCCAGCTGATGGTCGATGCCATCCGTGAAAGCGGCAGCCAGCTGGTCACGCTGGCGTTAAAGCGCGTGGATCTGCGCCATCACAGTGATGCCATTCTGGCGCCTTTACTGGAAGCTGGCGTCACGCTACTGCCAAATACTTCCGGCGCGAAAACGGCCGAAGAGGCCATTTTCGCCGCTCACCTGGCGCGTGAAGCGCTCGGCACACGCTGGCTGAAGCTGGAAATTCACCCGGATGCTCGCTGGCTGTTGCCCGACCCGATCGAGACGCTGAAAGCGGCGGAAAAGCTGGTACAACAAGGGTTCATCGTTCTGCCTTACTGCGGTGCCGATCCGGTACTCTGCAAACGGCTGGAAGACGTTGGCTGCGCCGCCGTTATGCCGCTGGGCGCACCTATTGGCTCCAACCAGGGGCTGGAAACCCGGGCAATGCTGGAGATCATCATTGAGCAGGCCACCGTGCCGGTGGTGGTGGATGCGGGTATTGGCGTACCAAGCCATGCCGCGCAGGCGCTGGAAATGGGGGCGGACGCGGTGCTGGTGAACACGGCCATCGCGGTTGCCGACGATCCGGTCATGATGGCGCGCGCGTTTCGCATGGCGGTGGAGGCTGGCCTGCTGGCACGGCAATCAGGCCCTGGCTCGCGCAGTTTTCAGGCGCAGGCCACCAGCCCGCTGACCGGTTTTCTGGAGGCAATCTCATGACCACCTTTACCGACCGCTGGCGGCAGCTTAACTGGGACGACATTGCCCTGCGCATCAACAGCAAAACGCCGGTCGACGTCGAGCGCGCATTGAATGCGCGCCATCTGACCCGCGACGATTTAATGGCCCTGCTCTCCCCTGCGGCCAGCGCTTATCTGGAGTCGATGGCCCAGCGCGCCCAGCGTCTCACCCGACAGCGCTTTGGCAACACGGTGAGCTTTTACGTCCCGCTCTATCTCTCAAACCTGTGCGCCAATGACTGTACCTACTGCGGCTTCTCCATGAGCAACCGCATTAAGCGTAAGACGCTTAATGAGGAGGAAATCGCGCGCGAGTGTGCGGCCATCCGGGAAATGGGCTTCGAGCATCTCCTGCTGGTCACCGGTGAGCACCAGGGCAAAGTCGGAATGGACTATTTCCGTCAGCACCTTCCTGCCATTCGTCGTCAGTTCGCCTCGTTGCAGATGGAAGTGCAGCCCCTGTCGCAGGATGAGTATGCGGAGCTCAAAACGCTCGGACTGGATGGAGTGATGGTCTATCAGGAAACGTACCACGAAGCGACCTACGCCCGGCATCACCTGAAGGGCAAGAAACAGGACTTCTTCTTCCGCCTTGAAACACCGGACAGGCTCGGACGTGCCGGGATCGACAAAATTGGTCTTGGTGCGCTGATTGGGCTTTCCGATAGCTGGCGCGTGGATTGTTATATGGTGGCGGAACATCTGTTGTGGCTTCAGCAGCACTACTGGCAGAGCCGCTACTCCATCTCTTTCCCCCGGCTGCGCCCGTGTGCTGGCGGGATTGAACCGGCCTCACTCATGGACGAGCGCCAGCTGGTACAAACGATCTGCGCGTTTCGCCTGCTTGCCCCGGAGGTTGAATTATCGCTCTCAACACGTGAATCACCGGCGTTCCGCGACCGCGTGATCCCGCTTGCGATAAACAACGTGAGCGCATTTTCCAAAACACAGCCGGGCGGTTATGCCGATGACCACCCTGAACTGGAGCAGTTTGCCCCACATGATGGACGACGTCCGGAAGCGGTCGCCGCGGCCCTGAGCGCGCAGGGGCTGCAGCCGGTCTGGAAAGACTGGGACAGCTGGCTGGGAAGAGCCTCGCAATTACGCTGAAACATACTGCAACTCCGCAGAAATAAAACGAGGCGCCACGGAGAGTCACAACCGGATGATTGTCAGCTATCGTCCGGTTTTTTATTGTCATGTGGTCAGCAACGGACGCTGACCAGGGCGAAAAGCTTCTTCCTCGTTTCGCCCTGCCTCTGACTTATCGTGCACACTGAATTTCTGATTTTATGAGTAATTTCTTAGCCATTCTTAAGATAAATCATCTCGTCTGAAATCGTGTTCCGTATAATTCACAGCTAACCGCAGGACTGCGACTATGCTGAGAGGATATCGGCAGACGAAAAGCATTCACCCTCAGGAATGATGTACAACTCATGGCACTTCACAGCAAAAAACTCTCTTTTACCCGGCCAATAATGGCCAGCTTCGCGGGGATACTGTGCAGTTTTGCACTGATCGCTGTCGTGGTTACGCTTTCGCAACGAAAGGATTTTCTTGAGGATTATCATAAAATTAATGGTAATTTCACGCATAATCTGGCGGTTAACTATACCGAATCAATGTTGCGTGAAAACGACTATATTCTTGGTCGTTCTGCGATGTACTTTTCCCGCAACGAAATACTGAATGAGACGCTGAACATCAACCCGACGCAAGGGTTGCAGATGTTGATGCATTTGCAAAACCTGATGCCGACCGTGTCATCCATCTCGCTGGCCGACACGGAAGGGCATTATTTGCACGTTCCAGAAGCGCCTCCCACGGAAAAGAGTAAAAACGCCGATCCGCGGACTCGCCCGTGGTTTGTCGCCCACGCGGAAGCCAGTATTTTCAGCCATTATACCCACCCTTATATGGACTACTTTACCGGGCATCCAACGGTCACGCTTTATAAGCCATTGATTTCAACAGAAGGCAGACTCAAGGGAACCCTGGCCTTTCATCTTGATCTGGCGTCGATGGGGTATACCCTTCGACAGATGGTGGCCCCTGTACAAGGGGAATTCTTCGTCGTCGAGCGCGACGGAACCGTGGTGCTTCATCCTGACACGGGCGCGCTGTTCAAAAAATACGTGAGCGAAGCGCTGATGGACAAAATGACCAGCGGCGAGGGGCATTTATACGACCGGAAAAGTAAAACCTGGTATTACTACTACTCCTTCACTAACCCGGATTGGTTTGTCATCTACCGGGTCTTTGGCGCGACCCTGACGGATATAACCCGCCACGAAACCACTATCGTTGGTTGGGGATTTGCACTGGCGGCGATTATTATCATTCTCTTCGGTTTGTACCTTCGCCATGCCTCGCGTACCGTGCTGATGCATATTATCAACGCCATCAAAACTGGCGACGTCAGCCAGGCACCGCGTCTGGAAGCGATGCTGAGTCATACCATCCAGTCGAATAAAGAGCGTGAGATGGCATATGTCCGCCAGGCAACCCACGATGCGCTAACAGGCTGCAAAAACCGCCGCGCGTTCGATACCGATGTGGAAGAGTTAATGGCGGCTCAACAGCCTTTCGCACTGGCGCTGGTGGACATCGATAACTTCAAATCAATCAACGATACCTGGGGCCACCTTAGCGGCGATATTGTCCTGCGTAACGTGGCGCGTGAAGGGATCCAGATCATGCAACCGCACCACATCTCGGTGTACCGGTACGGTGGAGAAGAGTTTGCGGTGGTCTTCCAGGCTGCGCAAATTGCTGATGCAATCTCGTTGCTGGAAGCGTGGCGTACCACCATTGAAAAACGCGTCTGGCGCGAAGAAAACCTGCAGGTCACGTTCAGTGCAGGCCTGGGGGAATGGCATTTCGAACCGCTGGAGCAATTTGTCGGGAGCGTGGATAACGCACTTTACAGCGCAAAACAGCAGGGTAAAAACCGCATCCTTCGGACCTCCATCCGTTAATTTCTTCCCTCCCACGCTGTCCGTTTCGACGGGCAGCGTGCGCTTTCATGCAAAATTGTAACCGGTTTCAGAAAATCACCCATTTCTTTGTGATGCCTGACACACAATCGCGGTAAAGCGGTTGTTGAAGCGGTCTGCACGGGATAATTATCAATAAACACATGTAGATCGAGGCTGATTATGAAGAACATCGTTTTATGCTGTGCAGCGGGAATGTCAACCAGCATGCTGGTTCAACGTATGAAAGACGCCGCGCAGAAAAAAGGGGTTGAAGTCACCATTAAAGCCGTTCCGGTTGCGGAGTTTAAAGATAATATCGCGACGGCTGACATCGTATTGCTGGGGCCACAGGTTAAATACGAGCAGGCTAAACTTCAGGCGCAGGCCGATCCGCTGGGTAAAAAGGTCGCGGTGATCGACATGATGGATTACGGCATGATGAAAGGTGATGTCGTCCTGGAAAAAGCGCTTAAATTACTGGAGTGACCCGTGGAAGATTTAGAAACAACGATCATGGAACTGCTGGTCAACGCGGGAGCAGCGCGCAGTGCTGCCCTTACGGCGTTGCAGATGGCCCGTAAAGGTGACTTTGACGAAGCCGAAAAGGCGATGGAAGAGTCGCGTGAATACGTGAAACATGCCCACACCATCCAGACGCAGCTGATTGGTCTTGATGAAGGGACCGGAAAGCTACCGGTTAACCTGATCACCGTCCACTCTCAGGATCACCTGATGAACGCGATGGTCATTCAGGACCTGGCGGGCGATATGATTGAGCTGTATCGTCGGCTACCGCTGATAAACTGAAAAATATGCAGACATAAAAAAACCCGCCGAAGCGGGTTTTTTTATTTGCTGAATCAACGATTACTCGTTGTCAGAACCACCCAGACCTGCGTTCAGCAGCTCTGCCAGGCTCGCGGATGCATCTTCAGCAGTTACCTGCGGTGCAGCTGGCAGTTCGCCTGCAGCACGACGACGCATACGATCCTGATGGTACGCATAACCGGTACCAGCCGGGATCAGACGACCTACGATAACGTTCTCTTTCAGACCGCGCAGTTCATCACGCTTACCTGCTACAGCGGCTTCGGTCAGGACACGCGTGGTCTCCTGGAACGATGCTGCAGAGATGAAGGACTCTGTTGCCAGAGACGCTTTGGTGATACCCAGCAGATCGCGCGAGAAGGTCGCAGCGATTTTGCCGTTCGCTTCCAGATCGCGGTTAGCGATCTTGACGCGTGAGTATTCAACCTGCTCGCCTTCCAGGAACTCAGAGCTGCCCGCGCTATCGATGGTTGCTTTACGCAGCATCTGACGAACGATAACTTCAATGTGTTTATCGTTAATCTTAACGCCCTGCAGACGGTATACGTCCTGTACTTCGTTAACGATGTAACGAGTAACAGCATGCACACCACGCAGACGCAGGATGTCGTGCGGCGCTTCTGGACCGTCGGAAACCACGTCACCACGTTCTACACGTTCACCTTCGAACACGTTGAGCTGACGCCACTTAGGAATCATCTCTTCGTACGGCTCGCTGCCATCTACTGGGGTGATAACCAGACGGCGTTTACCTTTGGTCTCTTTACCGAAGGAGATGATACCGCTGATTTCAGCCAGGATTGCAGGCTCTTTCGGACGACGTGCTTCAAACAGATCCGCAACGCGTGGCAGACCACCGGTGATGTCCTTGGTACCGCCGGATTCCTGAGGAATACGCGCCAGGGTGTCACCAGAACTGATCTGTACGCCATCTTCCAGCTGTACAATCGCTTTACCCGGCAGGAAGTACTGCGCAGGCATATCGGTACCAGGGATCAGAACGTCGTTACCCTGAGCATCAACGATTTTCAGTGCAGGACGCAGATCTTTACCACCGGCAGTACGCTCAGCAGAGTCCAGAACGACCAGAGAAGACAGACCGGTCAGCTCGTCGGTCTGACGAGTAATGGTCTGGCCGTCGATCATGTCAGTGAAGCGGATGAAACCACTTACTTCGGTGATAACCGGCATGGTGTGTGGATCCCAGTTTGCAACGGTTTCACCGCCGGCAACCTGCTCGCCATCACCTTTCGCCATAACAGCACCGTAAGGCACTTTATAGCTCTCTTTGGTACGACCGAATTCGTCGATCAGCTTCAGCTCGGTGTTACGAGAGGTCACAACCAGCTTGCCTGCGGAGTTAACAACAGACTTCGCGTTGCTGAGCTTGATGCTACCTTTGTTTTTCACCTGGATGCTGGATTCAGCAGCCGCACGAGATGCCGCACCACCGATGTGGAACGTACGCATCGTCAGCTGTGTACCCGGTTCACCGATGGACTGTGCCGCGATAACACCGATTGCTTCACCTTTGTTGATGATGTGGCCACGCGCCAGGTCACGACCATAGCAGTGCGCACATACACCGAAATCGGTGTCACAAGATACAACGGAACGAACTTTCACAGAGTCAACAGAGTTCGCTTCCAGCAGGTCACACCACTGTTCGTGCAGCAGCGTGTTGCGTGGAACCAGAATGTCTGCGGTACCCGGCTTCAGAATGTCTTCCGCGGTTACACGACCCAGTACGCGATCGCGCAGCGGCTCTTTAACATCACCACCCTCGATAACCGGGGTCATGGTGATACCTTCGAGGGTGCCACAATCGTCTTCGGTCACAACCAGATCCTGTGCAACGTCAACCAGACGACGCGTCAGATAACCGGAGTTCGCTGTTTTCAGTGCGGTATCCGCCAGACCTTTACGCGCACCGTGAGTAGAGATGAAGTACTGGAGTACGTTCAGACCTTCACGGAAGTTCGCGGTGATTGGCGTTTCGATGATGGAGCCATCTGGCTTCGCCATCAGACCACGCATACCTGCCAGCTGACGAATCTGTGCTGCAGAACCACGCGCACCGGAGTCGGCCATCATGTAAATGCTGTTGAAGGAAACCTGCTGCTCTTCTACGCCGTCACGGTTAATCACGGTTTCGGTTTGCAGGTTATCCATCATCGCTTTGGATACACGATCGTTCGCCGCAGCCCAGATATCGATAACTTTGTTATAGCGTTCGCCCGCGGTAACCAGACCAGACTGGAACTGCTCCTGGATCTCAGCAACTTCGGCTTCCGCTTCAGAGATGATCTCGTGTTTCTTCTCTGGGATAACCATGTCATCGATACCAACAGATGCACCTGAACGCGCTGCATATGCAAAGCCGGTATACATTGTCTGGTCAGCGAAGATAACTGTCGGCTTCAGACCCAGAATGCGGTAACAGGTGTTCAGCATTTTGGAGATCGCTTTCTTACCCAGCGCCTGGTTGACGATGGAGAAAGGCAGACCTTTCGGTACGATCATCCACAGAATGGCACGGCCAACGGTCGTGTCTTTCAGGCTGGTTTTCGCAACGAATTCGCCGTTAGCATCTTTTTCATATTCAGTGATACGCACTTTGACACGCGCATGCAGAGAGGCCAGGCCAGCACGATAGATACGCTCAGCTTCTTTAGGGCCAGTCAGCACCATGCCTTCGCCTTTGGCGTTAACACAGTCACGGGTCATGTAGTACAGACCCAATACAACGTCCTGAGAAGGAACGATGATTGGTTCACCGTTCGCTGGAGACAGGATGTTGTTAGTAGACATCATCAGCGCACGCGCTTCGAGCTGGGCTTCCAGCGTCAGCGGTACGTGAACAGCCATCTGGTCACCATCGAAGTCGGCGTTATATGCCGCACAAACCAGCGGGTGCAGCTGGATAGCTTTACCTTCGATCAGTACCGGTTCAAATGCCTGGATACCCAGACGGTGCAGTGTTGGTGCACGGTTCAGCAGTACCGGGTGTTCGCGGATAACTTCGTCCAGGATATCCCAAACGACAGCTTCTTCACGCTCAACCATTTTCTTAGCGGCTTTGATGGTGGTGGCCAGGCCACGCAGTTCCAGCTTGCCGTAGATGAACGGTTTGAACAGCTCCAGTGCCATTTTCTTCGGCAGACCGCACTGATGCAGACGCAGGTATGGACCTACGGTGATAACAGAACGACCGGAGTAGTCAACACGCTTACCGAGCAGGTTCTGACGGAAACGACCCTGTTTACCTTTGATCATATCGGCCAAAGATTTCAGAGGACGTTTGTTAGAACCGGTGATCGCACGACCGCGACGACCGTTATCCAGCAGGGCATCTACCGCTTCCTGCAGCATACGTTTCTCGTTACGTACGATGATGTCCGGCGCAGCCAGATCCAGCAGACGTTTCAGACGGTTGTTACGGTTGATAACGCGACGATACAGATCGTTCAGATCCGACGTTGCGAAACGACCACCATCCAGCGGAACCAGCGGACGCAGATCTGGCGGCAGCACCGGCAGAACGGTCAGGATCATCCACTCTGGTTTGTTACCAGACTGAACGAACGCTTCCAGCAGTTTGATACGCTTGGTCAGCTTTTTACGCTTGGTTTCGGAGTTGGTTTCGTTCAGCTCTTCACGCAGCTGCTCGCACTCTTGCTCCAGGTCCATGCTTTTCAGCAGGGCCTGAATAGCTTCCGCACCCATCTTGGCGTCGAATTCGTCACCGAACTCTTCCAGCGCGTCCAGATACTGTTCTTCGGTCAGAATCTGGTGGCGTTCCAGGTTCGTCATACCGCCTTCGATAACCACATAAGATTCGAAGTACAGAACACGTTCGATATCGCGCAGCGGCATATCCAGCAGCAGGCCGATACGGGACGGCAGAGATTTCAGGAACCAGATGTGCGCAGTTGGAGATGCCAGTTCGATGTGGCCCATGCGCTCACGGCGCACTTTGGTCTGGGTCACTTCAACGCCGCACTTCTCACAGATCACACCACGGTGTTTCAGGCGCTTGTACTTACCGCACAGGCACTCGTAGTCTTTTACTGGCCCGAAAATTCGTGCACAGAAAAGGCCGTCACGCTCAGGCTTGAACGTACGGTAGTTGATGGTTTCCGGCTTTTTAACTTCACCGAAAGACCATGAACGGATCATGTCTGGCGAAGCCAGAGCAATTTTGATCGCATCAAACTCTTCGGTTTTAGTCTGCGCTTTCAGAAACTTTAATAAATCTTTCACGGATTTGCTCCCGTCGGAGTTAGCACAATCTGGTGTCGGGGGTTAGCCCGACACCAGTGACCTGTTTGAGCGAGAATTACTCGTCTTCCAGTTCGATGTTGATACCCAGCGAACGAATCTCTTTCAACAGTACGTTGAAGGACTCTGGCATGCCCGGTTCCATCTGATGATTGCCGTCCACGATGTTTTTATACATCTTGGTACGACCGTTCACGTCATCAGACTTAACGGTGAGCATTTCCTGCAGGGTGTATGCTGCGCCGTATGCTTCCAGCGCCCACACTTCCATCTCCCCGAAGCGCTGACCACCGAACTGCGCCTTACCACCCAGCGGCTGCTGAGTAACCAGGCTGTAAGAACCGGTAGAACGAGCGTGCATCTTGTCGTCGACCAGGTGGTTCAGTTTCAGCATGTACATGTAACCTACGGTTACCGGACGCTCGAACTGTTCACCGGTACGGCCATCAAACAGCGTAATCTGACCAGACGTTGGCAGACCACCCAGTTGCAGCAGCTCTTTGATTTCAGCTTCTTTTGCACCGTCGAATACCGGCGTTGCAATCGGCATACCTTTGCGCAGGTTCTCTGCCAGACGCAGCA
The DNA here is from genome assembly GCF_051130085.1 of Enterobacter sp. PTB. NCBI lineage: Bacteria > Pseudomonadati > Pseudomonadota > Gammaproteobacteria > Enterobacterales > Enterobacteriaceae > Enterobacter > Enterobacter sp. PTB. The sequence continues at coordinate 7,622 of NZ_JBDKEE010000036.1, read as the reverse complement.
CTTCTTCATCGCTGAAGGTGCTCAGGTCGACTTTCTGACGAACGTCGGTACCCAGATCGTAGGCACGCTGGATGAATTCGCGCAGTTTCGCGACTTCTTCCTGCTGTTTCAGCATGGCGTTGATCTTATCGCCGATACCTTTCGCAGCCATACCCAGGTGGGTTTCCAGAATCTGACCGATGTTCATACGAGACGGTACGCCCAGTGGGTTCAGTACGATATCTACCGGCGTACCGTTAGCATCGTGCGGCATATCTTCGATCGGGTTGATCTTAGAGATAACACCCTTGTTACCGTGACGACCTGCCATCTTATCACCAGGCTGGATCTGACGTTTAACAGCCAGATACACCTTAACAATCTTCAGCACGCCTGGTGCCAGATCGTCGCCCTGAGTGATTTTACGGCGTTTCGCTTCGAGTTTTTTCTCGAACTCGTGTTTCAGTTCGTCATACTGCTCAGCCAGCTGTTCCAGCTGATTTTGTTTCTCTTCGTCGGTCAGGCCCAGTTCCAGCCAGCGATCGCGTGGCAGTTTGTCGAGCTTCTCAGCTTCAACGCCACCGGCAACCAGCACCGCATAGATACGGCTGAACAGACCCGCTTCGAGGATCTGCAGTTCTTCAGACAGGTCTTTCTTAGCCTGTTTGAGCTGCATCTCTTCGATTTCCAGCGCACGCTTATCTTTTTCAACGCCGTCACGGGTGAAGACCTGAACATCGATAACCGTACCGGAAACACCGTTTGGTACGCGCAGAGAAGAGTCTTTAACGTCAGACGCTTTCTCACCGAAGATAGCACGCAGCAGTTTCTCTTCTGGCGTCAGCTGGGTTTCACCTTTCGGCGTTACCTTACCAACCAGAATGTCGCCGCCGGTCACTTCTGCACCGATGTAAACGATACCGGATTCATCCAGTTTGGAGAGCGCAGCTTCACCCACGTTAGGGATGTCAGCGGTGATCTCTTCTGGCCCCAGCTTGGTGTCACGGGACACACATGCCAGTTCCTGAATGTGGATGGTAGTGAAACGATCTTCCTGAACCACACGCTCGGAGACGAGGATGGAGTCTTCGAAGTTGTAACCGTTCCACGGCATGAACGCTACGCGCATGTTCTGACCGAGCGCCAGTTCACCGAGGTCAGTGGACGGACCGTCTGCCAGCACGTCGCCGCGCTCAACGGGCTCACCCAGAGACACACAAGGCATCTGGTTGATACAGGTGTTCTGGTTAGAACGGGTGTATTTGGTCAGGTTATAAATGTCGATACCTGCTTCGCCCGGGTACATCTCGTCTTCGTTAACTTTGATAACGATACGGGAAGCATCCACGTACTGAACAGTACCGCCACGTTTAGCCACCGCAGTAACACCGGAGTCAACGGCAACAGCACGTTCCATACCGGTACCAACCAGCGGCTTATCAGCACGCAGAGTTGGAACGGCCTGACGTTGCATGTTCGCACCCATCAATGCACGGTTGGCGTCATCGTGTTCCAGGAACGGGATCAGGGACGCACCGACGGATACCACCTGCTGGGTGGATACGTCCATGTAGTCAACCTGGTCGCGGCTGAACAAGCTGGATTCGCCTTTGCTACGGCAGGTAACCAGATCTTCTACAAAGTGGCCTTCGTCATCCAGGTTGGAGTTCGCCTGAGCGATAACGTAGTTGCCTTCTTCGATAGCAGACAGGTAGTGAATTTCGTCAGTTACAACACCGTCGGTCACTTTACGGTACGGCGTCTCAAGGAAACCGTATTCGTTAGTCTGTGCGTACACGGACAGGGAGTTGATCAGACCGATGTTTGGACCTTCAGGCGTTTCGATTGGACATACGCGACCGTAGTGAGTCGGGTGTACGTCTCGAACTTCGAAGCCTGCACGTTCACGGGTCAGACCACCTGGGCCGAGTGCAGAGATACGACGTTTGTGCGTGATCTCAGACAGCGGGTTGTTCTGGTCCATGAACTGAGACAGCTGGCTGGAACCGAAGAACTCTTTCACTGCTGCAGAAATCGGCTTGGCGTTAATCATATCCTGAGGCATCAGGGTATCCAGATCGCCCAGAGACAGACGCTCTTTCACCGCACGCTCAACACGTACCAGGCCAACGCGGAACTGGTTTTCCGCCATTTCGCCTACGGAACGGATACGACGGTTGCCGAGGTGGTCGATATCGTCCACTTCGCCTTTGCCGTTACGGATATCGATGAGCTTCTTCATCACTTCGATGATGTCGTCTTTGCTCAGGATACCGGAACCTTCGATCTCATCACGCAGCAGAGAACGGTTGAACTTCATACGACCAACCGCGGACAGATCGTAGCGGTCTTCGGAGAAGAACAGGTTCTCGAACAGGCTTTCAGCCGCTTCGCGAGTTGGTGGTTCACCAGGGCGCATCATGCGGTAGATTTCTACCAGCGCGCTCAGACGATCGGTCGTTGGATCGACGCGGATAGTCTCAGAGATATAAGGACCGTGGTCCAGATCGTTGGTGAACAGCGTTTCGATGCGTTTGTGGCCAGACTGGCTCAGCTTAGCCAGCAGATCCAGGCTCAGCTCCATGTTCGCCGGGCAGATCAGCTCGCCAGTTGATTCATCAACGTAATCTTTCGCGGCTACTTTTCCAGCAATGTATTCAACCGGAACTTCGATGAGTTTGATATCATCTTTTTCCAGCTGACGGATGTGGCGCGCGGTAATACGGCGGCCTTTTTCCACATACACTTTGCCGTCGGCTTCGATGTCGAACGACGCGGTCTCACCACGCAGACGCTCTGGCACCAGCTCCATCTGCAACTTGTTGTCGCGGATTTCAAAGATTACTTTCTCAAAGAACAGGTCCAGGATCTGTTCAGTGGTGTATTGCAGCGCACGCAAAATGATGGTCGCAGGCAGTTTACGACGACGGTCGATACGGACAAACAGGTTGTCTTTAGGATCGAACTCGAAGTCCAGCCAGGAACCACGGTAAGGAATGATACGCGCGTTATACAGTACTTTACCGGATGAGTGTGTTTTACCTTTATCGCTGTCGAAGAAGACACCCGGGCTACGATGCAGCTGGGAAACGATAACACGCTCAGTACCGTTGATGACGAAAGTACCGTTGTCTGTCATGAGTGGAATTTCACCCATGTAGACTTCTTGTTCTTTAATGTCTTTTACGGTGCCTTCTGGCGCTTCGCGCTCATAGATCACCAGACGCAGTTTTACGCGCAGCGGTGCGGAATAGGTCACGCCACGGATCTGACATTCCTGAACGTCAAACACCGGTTCGCCAAGGCGGTAGCTGACGTACTGCAGCTCGGAGTTACCGCTGTAGCTCTGAATCGGGAACACGGAACGGAAGGCTGCTTCCAGGCCGTACTGCCCTTCAGGATCTTGCTCGATAAACTTCTGGAACGAGTCAAGCTGGATAGAAAGGAGATATGGAATGTCCAGAACTTGTGGACGTTTACCAAAATCCTTACGAATACGTTTTTTCTCGGTATAGGAGTAAACCATAGGGTTCCTCAGCTCGCTGACAAGTCGACCCATCTGTCCGACGAAGGGACAGTTTGTGCAACACCATTTTGTGGACCGGAAAATTGAATACTTTCCGCAATACCTGTTGCTATCACGCTTAAATCATTTCGTCGCGATTTACACAGAGCGCGCACCCTGTCGCAATATATTAAGTCGTCGATAGAAACATGCATTGTCAGGACAACCAGTAGTCAAACAGTGTGAAATGCTACTGATGCCTTACAGCGCAAAAAGGCTGGTGACTAAAAAGTCACCAGCCATCAGCCTAATGACTTAGGCTGCAACCAGAAAAGTTGGCTTATTTAACTTCAACTTCAGCGCCAGCTTCTTCCAGAGATTTTTTCAGTGCTTCTGCGTCGTCTTTGCTCACGCCTTCTTTCAGCGCAGCTGGAGCAGCTTCTACCAGGTCTTTAGCTTCTTTCAGACCCAGGCCAGTTGCGCCACGTACTGCTTTGATAACAGCAACTTTGTTAGCGCCAGCAGCTTTCAGAATTACGTCGAATTCAGTTTTTTCTTCAGCAGCTTCAACCGGGCCAGCAGCTACAGCTACAGCAGCAGCAGCGGAAACACCGAATTTTTCTTCCATTGCAGAGATCAGTTCTACAACGTCCATTACGGACATAGCTGCAACTGCTTCAATGATTTGATCTTTAGTGATAGACATTTAAATTGTTCCTGAAAATCAGAATAAGTTTATACGTAAGCAAATGCTTTATAAAGATAACTGCGATTAAGCAGCTTCTTTTGCATCGCGAACAGCAGCCAGAGTGCGAACCAGTTTGCCAGCCGAAGCTTCTTTCATGGTTGCCATCAGGCGTGCAATTGCTTCTTCGTAGGTCGGCAGGGTTGCCAGGCGATCGATTTGCGATGCCGGGATCAACTCACCTTCAAAGGCTGCAGCTTTGACCTCAAATTTTGCATTCGCTTTCGCGAACTCTTTGAACAGACGAGCAGCAGCGCCCGGGTGTTCCATAGAGTATGCAATAAGGGTCGGACCAACAAACGTGTCTTTCAGGCACTCGAAAGGAGTACCTTCAACTACGCGACGCAGCAGGGTGTTACGAACAACACGCATGTATACGCCAGCTTCACGACCTGCTTTACGCAGTTCAGTCATTTTGTCTACAGTAACGCCACGGGAATCCGCAACTACTGCAGACAGCGCGCCTTTGGCTACTTCGCTGACTTCAGCAACAATCGCTTGTTTGTCTTGAAGATTTAAAGCCATTAGCTTTGCTCCTGGATGTTTGCCGGAACTCATGTTCCGGAACTCACTTCACTCTCCCCAACGGAAAGAGCGTCTTAATACGGTGAGCAGAAACAAGCCAGAGTATCCAAAAACAATCTTAGCGTTCTGTCACCGTCTACGCAGGGCATTAAGTTTCTTGCGAAACACCTGCGGTCTTCGACGGAGGCCTGGATTAGGCCAGGCTCCAACGAACAAATCTTTTAGCCGCTAACTTTTGTTAGCAAACGTGGGGGTAAGATTGTAGACAAAATCACCGCCCACGTAAAGGCATTAGTTTGCAGCAGCGCTCAGGCCAGCCTGGTCAACTGCAACACCTGCACCCATGGTGGTGGAGATGCTAACTTTCTTGATGTACACGCCTTTCGCCTGAGTTGGTTTTGCTTTTTTCAGCGCAACCAGCAGAGCTTCCAGGTTTTCTTTCAGTTTGTCAGCGTCAAAGTCCACTTTACCGATGGTGGTGTGGATGATGCCGTTTTTGTCGTTACGATAACGAACCTGACCTGCTTTAGCGTTCTTAACAGCTTCAGCAACGTTAGGGGTTACAGTACCCACTTTCGGGTTTGGCATCAGGCCGCGTGGACCCAGAACCTGGCCCAGCTGGCCAACAACGCGCATTGCATCTGGAGAAGCAATAACAACGTCAAAGTTCATTTCGCCTTTCTTGATCTGGTCAGCCAGATCTTCCATACCTACCAGTTCAGCGCCGGCAGCTTTAGCCGCTTCAGCGTTTGCACCCTGAGCAAATACAGCTACGCGTACGGAACGGCCAGTACCGTGTGGCAGTACAGTTGCACCACGAACGTTCTGATCAGATTTACGAGCATCGATGCCCAGGTTAACAGCAACGTCAACGCTTTCAACGAACTTAGCGGTAGCCAGTTCTTTCAGCAGAGCGATAGCTTCGTTGATGTCGTACTGTTTGGTCGCATCAACTTTGTCACGGATCACGGACATGCGCTTGGTCAGTTTAGCCATTTCTTAGTCCTCCACTACCAGGCCCATGGAACGTGCAGTACCTTCGATTGAGCGAGTCATCGCTTCAATGTCGGCACCAGTCATGTCGGCAGCTTTGGTCTGCGCGATTTCCTGCAGCTGAGCGCGGGAAATTTTACCCACTTTGTCTTTGTTCGGTTTACCGGAACCAGACTTGATACCCGCCGCTTTCTTCAGCAGAACTGCTGCTGGAGGGGTTTTGGTAACGAAAGTGAAAGAACGGTCAGCGTATACAGTGATAACAACTGGGATTGGCAGACCTTTTTCCATGGATTCGGTTTTGGCGTTGAACGCTTTACAGAATTCCATGATGTTCACACCCTGCTGACCCAGAGCTGGACCAACTGGTGGACTTGGGTTCGCCATACCTGCTGCAACCTGCAGCTTGACGTAGGCTTGTACTTTCTTAGCCATTCTAAAATCCTCTGATTGGGTGATAACGCCTCAAGGAGGCTCCCCGTGAATAAAATCGTTTTACAGGCCGCAGCCCATAAAAACAAAAGGCGCGAAATTGTATTCCAATCTCGCGCCTTGTGCAACGATTAAATCGTCGCTTTTTTGATCGCTGCTTAGGCTTTTTCGACCTGGGCAAAGTCCAGTTCTACCGGGGTCGCACGACCGAAGATAGAAACGGACACTTTCAGGCGGGACTTTTCGTAGTCCACTTCTTCAACCACGCCATTAAAGTCAGCAAACGGACCGTCATTAACACGAACCATTTCACCCGGTTCAAACAGCGTTTTCGGACGCGGCTTATCACCCACCTGCTGCAGGCGGTTCATAATCGCATCAACTTCTTTGTCGCTGATTGGCGCCGGACGGTCAGACGTGCCGCCGATAAAGCCCATCACGCGCGGTACGCTGCGCACCAGGTGCCAGCTCGCGTCGTTCATAACCATCTGAACCAGCACGTAACCCGGGAAGAATTTACGCTCGCTTTTGCGACGTTGGCCGCCACGGATCTCGACCACTTCTTCGGTCGGAACCATAACTTCGCCAAATAACTCTTCCATGTTGTGTAATTTGATATGCTCACGCAGCGACGTTGCTACGCGGCCTTCAAAACCGGAAAACGCCTGAACGACGTACCAGCGCTTTTTAGGGGCTTCAGACATCTCAGAACCTCAGGCCAGTGATAAAGGATACCAGGCGAACCAGAATACCATCCAGTCCCCACAGGATCAGTGACATTACAGCGGTAACCGCCGCTACGATCAGCGTGGTGTGCAATGTTTCCTGGCGAGTCGGCCAAATTACCTTGCGGACTTCGGTACGCGCTTCGCGAGCAAAAGCGACAGTCGCTTTGCCTTTTGTCGTCAACAGCGCGACACCACCCGCTGCAGCAATCAGAATTACCACTGCAAGCGCGCGTAGCGGCAGCATCATGTCACGATAAAGGTAGTTGCCGACAATCGCTACAATCAGCAGCACGGCTACGACTACCCATTTCATCGCTTCCAGGCCGCGCCCGCTCCCTTGAGCTTCGGTATTCGCACTCATAAACCAACCTGTCAGAAGTATTCTACAAACATTTTCACCCCGCGATTGCGAGGCAAACCAAATCGAAATGCTAATTCGCTTTTCGGATTATACGCTCTCTGCAGAGCCTGTCTCAGCAATGATTATGACAAATTTAATCACTGATGAGCCAGGTTCTGATCTGAAAGCGTGCAAAAAGGGCATCAAATGATGCCCTTTTATTGCGCATTGCGTCAAATGTTATCAGCAATTAGCCGAGAACTTTAGCAACCACGCCCGCGCCAACGGTACGGCCACCTTCACGGATTGCGAAACGCAGACCGTCGTCCATCGCGATTGGGTGGATCAGCGTCACAACCATCTTGATGTTGTCGC
>NZ_JBDKEE010000035.1:0-31266 GCF_051130085.1 Enterobacter sp. PTB | reverse complement strand
CCTCTTTCTGATTAAGCTGCAGTTCATTGCGCAGGTCGGCGATCAACTGTGGCGTGCGTATCAGCAACAGCCGAAAAGGCAGTTCGAAGCTGGTGACGTAATCGACGTTCAGCAGGGCAATACGCAGACGCTCTTCCGCTCCGGCTTTCAGATGGCGGCACTCCTCCAGCACATCAGCCCACTGTCGGGTCTGACGGGGCGTCTCGCCATCGCAAGAGAACAGGTATTTCTCTGTCTGGTAGTCAATTCGCCTCAGGGCCATTTCCTCTGCGTTAACAGGTAGCAGCCTGCTCTTCGGTGATACCCGCGCCTGCTGCTGGCAACAGCGACAGCAGGCACCAGCCAGCATATTGCTCACCCGTTGTGTAACGCAGCTCCCGCGCATCCAGAGCATCGCCCACAACGCGGCTATCGCCAGCCACGATAAAATCCACCGGTGCGGACTGCTGGCCCTGTTCGGTAAAATGGCGCTGCAGTTCAGATTTCCTCACCAGCAGCGCGGACACGTCCGCGTATTCGGCATGCAGGGCTTCTGGTTCCCACTCATCATCAGCAACCACGGCGTTAACCCAGCCCTGCGAGCGCAGATATTCGATAGCACGGGTCAGACGGAACAAATCCGACTGCTTTTCCAGCGGCTCCGTGCAGGACTGCAGAAGGGATTCCAGGCGCTGTTGCAATCCGGCTGCCGGGCCTTTCTGGCGTCCCAGTCGCAGCAAATTGTCAATATCCCCTGCCACAGAACGGGGAAAACGACGCTGTTTTTGCGCAGTGCCAAGCCAGCGTAATAAAAAGGTGTGAATGGTCAGCGGCGACAGCGCCTGGCCGTCCTGCTGCGTCAGGCGTAAGCTGACCAGTGCGCACCAGGCAAAATGCGCCAGGTCGGCCATGGACTCTTCGGGTGGTAATACGGTGTGATTCTTTTTCATGTAGAGAATTATAACGAGGACACGGCTGGCGGAAAAGGCAGGATGCAGGCTATTTGACAGCACCGTCGGGCAGCCTGAGCGCCCGACGTTTGTATCAGTGCGTTGCTTTACCCACCACGCCACCGGCACCGGCTCCCAGTGCCACACCTTTCAGTACGCTGTGCCCCGTTGCGGCAGCAACGCCTGCGCCTGCTGCAGCACCAAGGACACCGCCTTTTCGGGCGGCTTTGCCTTTATCGCCTTTGTCCAGCATGGCTCCCGTTCCGGCGCCCATCACGGCTCCGCTCGCGGTGGACTTCAGACTTTTTCCCGTTGCGGCACCGATAACGGCGCCCGCGACGGCCCCTCTGGTCATTTTCTCTGCCGCCATACCTGAGGCGCTGAATAAGGCAGCAACAACGATAAACGTTCCGGTGAGTTTTTTCATTGCAGGGTTTCCATAGTGAACAGTATTCCACTGATATCTGCAAACGGGAGGCAGGCAGAGGCAAATATTTCCGGCGGTTACGGTGACCTGAGAAGTGATAAGCACCGTATCCCCGGACAACAGTCAGCCCGGATGTTCTGTATCCGGGCTGCAGGGGGTCAGCGGGAAAACTCTTTCGTCAGCGTTACCGCCTCTGGCTGGAGCTCATCGTCCGGATGTACCGGCGCGGTACGGTGAACCTCATTTACCCGCTCACGTACGCCAAACCATCCCGCCACCAGCAGGACCGCCAGTAACGGAATCGAGGCGATAGTGTACGTGCCGTCAGGGTAGTCAAACGCCATCAGCACCAGCACGCCGGACAGGAACAGCAGCGTCAGCCAGGAAGTCACCGGTGCGCCGGGCAGCTTAAAGCTGATATCCGCAGCCTTTCCTTCCTTAATCGCCTTACGCAGGCGCAGCTGGCACACCACGATAAAGGCCCAGGAAGAGATAATCCCTATGGAGGCCACGTTCAGCACAATCTCAAACACCTGCGAAGGCACCAGATAGTTAAGGAATACCCCCACCACATAGACCGCCAGCGTCGCCAGAATCCCCGCGTACGGCACCTGCTGCCGGCTCATTTTCGACATGAACTTCGGTGCCGACCCGCCCATCGACATGGAGCGCAGGATACGCCCGGTGGAATACAGTCCCGAGTTCAGGCTGGAGAGCGCCGCTGTCAGCACCACAAGGTCCATGATACTGCCGGCGTAAGGGACACCCAGCTTCGAAAAGAAAGTCACAAACGGACTCTGTCCCGCCTGATACGCGGTCCACGGTAAGAGCAGAACCAGCAGCATCACCGAGCCAAAGTAAAACAGTCCGATACGCCAGATAACACCATTGATAGCTTTCGGAATGGTCTTCTCCGGATTTTCGCACTCTCCGGCGGCAGTCCCCACCAGTTCAACAGCGGCAAAGGCAAACACCACCCCCTGCACCAGTACCAGCGCAGGCAGCAGGCCGTGCGGGAACAGCCCCCCGTTGCCGGTAATCAGATGAAACCCGGTGGCATGACCGTCCAGCGGCTTACCGCTGCCCAGGAACACCGTGCCCACCACCAGAAACGCCACGATTGCCACCACCTTGACCAGCGCAAACCAGAACTCCATCTCGGCGAACCATGTCACCCCCACCAGGTTCATGGTCCCGACAATCGCCAGTGCCCCCAGCGCGAACACCCACTGCGGTACACCGTCAAAAGCGCCCCAGTAGTGCATGTACAGCGCGACAGCCGTAATATCGACAATACCGGTCATTGCCCAGTTGATGAAGTACATCCAGCCTGCCACAAACGCGGCTTTTTCACCGAGAAACTCACGGGCATACGACACAAAACTGCCGCTGGTCGGCCGGTGCAGCACCAGTTCTCCCAGTGCGCGCAGAATAAAGAACGAGAATATTCCGCAGACCAGATACACCAGTGCAAGCGCCGGGCCTGCCATCTGCAGACGCGCACCGGCACCGAGAAATAATCCGGTACCAATCGCACCACCAATGGCAATCATCTGCACCTGGCGGTTATTCATGGCCTTGTGATAGCCCTCATCGTGAGCGTTAAGCCAGCGGCGTTTTTCAGCGTGATGTTCTGCTGCTGTTTTATTTTTTTCTTTCATTAAATTACCTGTCTTATTATTTCGTTCTGGTGGAATGTCTGAGCCTGACCACGCTGTTGACAGCGAACGGTCAGCCAGTGGCCTTATACTGCGCAATATTGTTTTTCTGTTGTCGTGTGATAAGGAATGGCGATTTAAAACGCCGGAGTGATAAGCCGCAGCGAGTGAACGGGCTTGCCTGCGGGCAGGATGGCTTTTTGCTGCGGGACGGTACCGGTTGTCAAAGAACGAACCCTGTATACCCGTCAGCATAAAAGGCTGAGTGGAGACTCTTCACGGGAACGGAGCATATTCAACCGGTGAGTTCACAAATTTAACATTAAGGGAACAGGAAAGGGGCCGGAGAACCGAAGCATCAGTTCCGGTCATCAGTCACTTAACACATACAGTGCTTATCTGATGCGCATGTCATTTTCAACAGCCAGAACACCGCAGCCTTTCGCCGTTGCATATTCGCACGGTGATCGATCGCCAGTTCGCCGGAATACACACTGGGAGCACTCAGCCCGGAAATGTACCGTCGACAACTCGGCATCGCGCAATAAAACCATCCAAGAAAACATCCGCATCCCCTACTGGCCGCTGAGGACTTTCAGGCATTTACGATTACACGCTGCTGCGTTTTGGTAAAGTTCAGGCGGAGCATTATACTGAAGCCATGGAGGCGTTTTTTGACACGCTGGCGGGCATGCCACACCCCGGACGGGAATATTTGCCCGTTCCCGGTGTGATCCGGGCTGAATTTCAGCGCCACACCATTTTTTACACCGTCAGGGATAACGATATCCTCGTTGCCCGTATTCTGCATCAGCAGATGAATCATCCCCGCCATTTGCTCTGAAATTTTAGCGGCGCAGGTGGGACTGCAGGCGTTTTTCATAATCATCCCGGCAGTCCGCATCACAAAAATGCACGTTATCCAGCGGCTCACTGCAGTTATGACACAGTCCGGTAACGGGCAGCGCCGCCCGCGTTCTGCCATTCAGCAGCTGCGCCAGTCTTGTCTGTTCGGCCTGACTGGCCAGATCACCCTCATCCATTTTTTACCTCTTCCTTAACAATACGGAAAGCGGTGGAATATACAAACGTTAACGCCGTGTTATCCGTGATCGTCAGCACACTGTGCCTGATGAAAAAGAAAAAACCACGCGTAATAGCGGTAATATAGTCATATTGCAGGGATATTCACTCAACCGGTGGTGTCATTGTCCAGATGCCAGCGGTGGATGATACGGTGCACGAACGGGCTTATCAGCACGCCCAGCGCGACGAAAAATACCGCCTGCAGGTAAAAGCCATACAGGGCGATAAAATACTTCCCGCCCGTGCTGACCGGCGGGAAATGCACGCCCTGAGAGCCGGCCATGGACACCGCGTTCAGCGCGGACTCGGCAAAAGAGAGGCCTTCCGTCATCATAAAACCGACGATCCCCGGGATGATCCCCAGCAGAAAAATCCCCGCCGCCCGCAGGGCGAAGCGCCCCACGCGCAGCAGAAACTTATCCAGACTGAGCAATTCCTGCGAAAACTTTTCCATTGTCCCTCTCTCAGCATGACGACGCCGGGCCGGACGCCTCACGGCAGGCCCACAGATGATAACGATGGGCCGACTGGTGCTCCAGGTGCCAGCCGCAGCGGTCCAGCAGTTCCCCGAGGCCCGCCACGCTTCCGGTGATGTTCGCCAGCAGGGGCCCCACCTGGTGTCCGTCGTCGTCAAAGGCCGTATCCAGGCTGCCGGTGGACAGATACAGCCCGTTCACGCCGGCGTTCAGCGTCACCGCATGGCGACCGGACCACTCCCGGTCGCTGAGCATCCGGCAGATCCAGTGCATGTCCTTCGCCGTCTCAATCGCATGCGTAAGGCGAAACAGATCGGTCTGCGCCTTCAGCTCCCCGGTGCAGGATTCCCACAGGTACGTCAGCTTGCTGACCAGCTTCGCGTTGACCCCCAGCTCTCGGCCCTGCTTCAGCAGCCATGCGATATCGGTGGCCACCACACGGGGAAAACGGCGTTGTTTCTGCGCCGTTGCCAGCCAGCGGGTGAGAAACAGGTTCTCCTGCGCCGGCGACAGGACGCTGCCGTCACGACGGGCCAGCGCCAGCGCCACCAGAGCGCACCAGGCCATGTGCCCGGAGAGTAGTCCCAGCTTCTGTTTTGCGGCTGCGGCATTTTCCATTGACGTCAGTGTCCTCTTCCTCTGCGGAAACAACGGATTATACAAACGCGGTGCGGAAAAAACATCGCCCCGCTTACGGCGTACCGGTCAGCGACTGCGAGTAATACCCGGTCTGCCCTTTCGCCGCGCACATCGTCCGGTTAAAGGGGACCGTCAGCGCACCGCCGTCCAGCGCCAGCGACACGAACCCCGGCCGGATACAGTGACCGCCGTCAAAGGCATCGCTGGCCACCCAGCGCAGCAGGATCTGCAGGGCTTCCCCGGCAGGCACAATCACCGGCGGCAGCGCCGGTCCCGGATACATGCCCCGGGCCGTGCGCCGTTCCGCCGTCACAGGATGGTGTTCCGCATCGCTGAATGCCAGCACGGGACGCGGCGGCAGCATGCAGGGGGCCTCTCCGGCGTTGTATAACACCAGGGACATACCGCCCTGCAACATACCGTCATACAGGCCGTCACGGTCATCGGTGTGCAGGCGGATATCGGCACTCCGGCAGGGCGATATCGGGGTGCTGTCGGCCAGGGCTGAAGCCACCGGCAACAGGCAGAGAGAGGGTATCAGCAGCCAGGGAAAATATCGCATCAGAACCGCTCCGTCAGTCAGTTGTGCAGCCTGGCGCGGCCGGCTACGGGCATAGAAAAGCGCAACACAAATCGGTCGGTGTGTTGCGCGCTGTATAAAAATGAGGGTTGGTCATCCGGTCAATACAAAGTAAAGCAGTGGCTTAAAACGGAATAATTAGCGCAACGAGAGAGAGAGGGCGTCAACTTCCGCCGGGAAAATGCCCGTTGTCCGTCACATATCCGGTACGCAGGTGAAAAAAAACCGGTCATCCGGTGACCGGTTTGCACACGGAGGGTGTCACATCAGAACTGGTAAACCAGGCCGGTGGCCACCACGTTATCGGTTGCCACGCCGGTGTCGCGGGTGAACCTGTTGTCGTCGATCAGGTTGATTTTATAATCAACGTAGGTGGACATATTCTTGTTGAAGAAATACGTCGTGCCGAGGTCGATGTAGTTCAGCAGGTCCTGGTCGCCGTAGCCCTCGATGTTCTTGCCGCGCGAGTGCAGGTAAGCGATGGACGGACGCAGGCCGAAGTCAAACTGGTACTGCGCCACGGCTTCAAAGTTCTGCGCCTTGTTGGCAAAGCCGTACGAATGGTCGCCGTTATTGCTGCCGAATCGGGTGGCATTGTAGCTCTGGGTGTACTGGGTCGCGATATAGACGTTGTTGGCGTCATACTTCAGGCCGCCGGTGTAGGTGGTGGCCTTGTCACCGTTACCAAACGTCAGCTGGTTCTGCTCATCGGTGCGTTTTGAGCTGGCGATGGCCGTCCCCACGCTGAAGCCTTCGCCGATGTCGAAGGTCAGGGAGCCGCCGAAGCCGTCACCGTTCTGTTTCATGGCATCGCGACCGTTGTTGGTCGGCCCGGTGCCTTCGCCGGATACGCTGCCATTTTTGCCCTGGTACTGCAGGGCCAGGTCCAGACCGTCCACCAGTCCGAAGAAATCGTTATTACGGTATGTGGCCACACCGTTCGCGCGCTGCTGAAGGAAATTGTCGGATCCGTAGGTGTCCCCGCCAAACTCCGGCAGGACGTCGGTCCAGGAGGTCACGTCGTAAACCACGCCGTAGTTGCGGCCGTAATCAAATGAGCCCCACTCGCCGAATTTCAGGCCGGCAAAGCCCAGACGGGTCCAGGACTGGTTATCAGAGCCCTCGGTATTGTTGGCCTGCATGTTGTATTCCCACTGACCGTAGCCGGTCAGCTGGTCACTCACCTGCGTTTCACCCTTGAAGCCGAGACGGGCATAGCTCTGGTCGCCGTCGGCCCCTTTGTCATCGGAGAAGTAGTGCAGGCCGTCAACCTTACCGTACAGGTCGAGTTTGTTGCCATCCTTGTTATAGACCTCTGCAGCGTGTGCCGCGCCGGCAGCCAGCAGCGCCGGAACCAGCAGGGAAAGAACCTTAAATTTCATCTGAATAGCCTCTGCTTTAAAATTTTTACCAATGAACGGGGCCAGAGTGGGTATCAGCCGTCCTGACCCCGGTGCATGCCATACGCATATCAGTCGGAGCATCACAACGGGATGGCAGGATAATCAACGAGTAACGTCACAAAACAGACACACTCCGTCAGCGGACATCCTGCCGAAGCCGGGTAAACCAGGCCGGCGTGGCGTCAGCGCGGGGCAGCATAAAAAACGACATCTGTCTTGAAAAAAGCCGGAGAAGAGTGATCGGAATCGCCGGAATCACTGACCGAAATCATCGGAATACGCAACACCCTCGAAGAATTAAAGCAGCTTGATATCAGTAACTATAAATAATCCCCGCACGGAGAGTTCACATTGAAAGATTACCCCGATGGAAAAGATATTACAGAACAGCCTGGTGACATGATAAAAACGCTGTCCGGTGTCTCGTTCCCTGAACGGGACAGCATCATCATCGAAAACCTTTGGGGTTTTCCGTCAGCATAACCGTCCCTTCTGGCTGATAATCAACAGCCAGAAGGGACACAAAACATTACTTAAGCGAGATGAGCATCTGACCAGGGCTGCTGTCGAGATCAACATTAAACTTATTGATATCTTTTGCCGCAATGCCGTCAATCAGTAACATATCAAAGAGAACCAACAAATTTGCACTCGCTGGGGTTGTCAGTGGAATGTTTCCATTTGGATCGCCCATCATTGCATCCAGGATCAATACGCTGGTATTTCCACCTTTGGTTATGAAGTTAAAACCCCCAGCCCCCACAGGGCTGGAATGAGAGAGAACGGTCGGACTGGATGACTGCCCGCCAACAAACACCTCGCTGTTTCCCGCCAGCGTGAAAGAGCAGCCCTGATTAAACTCAACGTTCCCGACATAGACAAAGGCCCGTCCGTTATCGGCCACCGACACATTGACATGAAATTCGGTATCAACCGAAATATTCAGGAGCGCATTGCCCGTGACAAGAAAAGAATCCGTGGAATCCTCTGCCATGGTCACCAGTTTGTTCGTACTGAGTTGCAGCCGGGCATTATTCTCAATAGAAATATCATCCACCATAAAGATGCCATCGCCGCAACCGGCAATCGTCATCTCGCCATTATCTTGGAGCCTCAGCAACTTACCATTCAATAACACCCGACCCGGACGCAGCACCTCAAACCGGCCCTGATTCTCAACGGCGAGAACACCACTGCCTTTACCGTCTTTATTCCCCAGATAGAAATCACTGCCATCACGTGAACAATCAATCTGAAACGTACCGGCATAAATCAAAGCCACCCCATCCCATTGAATACGCCCGAAGCTGACGGTCCTCAGCACCAGTGTTTCACCAGGTGCATCTATCCCGGCAGTCGCATTTGCCGTCAGGCTAAAGCTGGCGGCATCCTGTTTCAGTACCTGAGAGCCATTGGCATTCGAGTAAGTCTCTGCCCCTGTCGGGTCCCAGCGATATGGTGTGAACATAAGCATTTCCTCTGCGGATAAAATTCGGGTTGTCGGCACGATGGCGCCTTAAAAATCATCCCGTCGCTGAAAAATCTGACGGGATGGACTGTGGCACGCTAGTGATGGCAGAGGCAGGGAGTCAAACAATGTATTTTTTAACCGCTCCGTCAGGAGCGGTATTTGGGTTATCCCTCGCGGGTAAAATCCATTAAATAGCGATGTGCTGCCGATGCCGCGCAGGCCGCTTTGAAAATATAGCGCCTGTCTCCTTTCAGGGCATTGAGCCAGGACGCAATGTAGCTTTCATGCTGCACGTCACCGGCGACACCCAAATCAGCCATTAAAAAGGCACTCCCCAGCTCCGCGATCAGCTCTTCGAACGCACAGGATTCGGAGCCGAAGCGACCGCTCATTTTGCGGGCCAGCCGTGTTTTTCCGCCGCTCCAGTGGGTCAGCTCGTGCAGCGCCGTGGCGTAGAAGTTTGCCGCGTCGTTAAACAGATGACGTTCCGGCAAAACCACCTCGTCAGTGGCGGGCTGAAAATACGCTGAATTACCGCGCTCCGCGATACGGGCACCGCATTTTGTCATCAGCGCTTCGACCTGCGCCAGCGGCGCGAAAACGTCCGGCAGTTCTGCGACGCTCTCCGCCTCAGTGGTTGCCAGTACCAGCCCGTCAGTCTGCTGCACGTTAAACACGGTGAAGGTTTTCAGCATCGGAATCGTTTCCTTTTCGCCTTCGTCGTTTTCTTTTTCCAGCGTGGTGTAAAAAATCGCGGTCGTGCCCTTTTCACCCTTGCGAACCTGCGCCCCTTCAGCCTGCGCCTGCTTGTAGGTCAGCCAGCGGGAGTCTGTAAAACCCTGCTGCGCGGCACTGCTCCATAACAGCATGATATTCACCCCGCTGTAGGCCGTTCCGGTGGCGTAACTGGTCGGCAGACCAGACATGCCCGGCGCACGTTTCCACGGACACACCCACGGCTTAACCCCCGATTCCAGCGCTTCGATAATGCTGTCAGTGACCACCTGATACAGGTCAGCTGTGGTTTTTCGGGTTCTGGAAAATTTCGTTTTTGAGGAGCCTGACGGGTCACGCGGGGATACGCGTGTCGCCGGTGCACAATTAGGGGCGGTAGTCTGAGGGTTAAGGGTGGCAGTCATCGCATTTCTCCGTTCAGTGTGATTTTCGTCTTCGTGTCGCCTGACGGTCCGGCTTCTCTGCGTCGTTCTGCACTGCAAGGGCGCGAAGCGTGCCATTTACCCTTGCCGGGCAGGTTGCAAAGGGAAACGATTGACCGGCAGCTGAGACGGGAACGAAAAGTGCACAGGAGAAATAAGCACCCGCAACGCGAGGAGGTAGCGCCCCTTTTTTCGCACGGGCGAAACCATTTTTTCCCGGTCGGGTCTGTATCCCGGCCCAGCTTTTAAAAAGGAGGTAAAACACGATGACCATCGTCAGCACTGATGATTTTGAGCCGTTACGAGAGACCACTGCACGGAGACCCACAGCGATGATATACAGCGAACTGGATACGCATATTTCCGGGCTGGTAAAGCGTCTGAACGCCATTAATGGCATACGGACCGTCGCCTCCTGTCAGGGACATGTGAGGCTGGGAAAAGCGCCCTATGTGTACTTCCATGCTTCACCGGCACTCGCCAGTCGTATTGAAATGCACCTGCGACAGGCGGAAGCAGAGGGTGATCGGCGGCTGAATACGCTGTGGACGCTGGAGGGCATGTTTAATGAGGTGGGGATACTGATGTTCCGCCTTCATGCTCCGGCCTATGACCGGCAGGCTTTCACCCTGGCAGGGCAGATTAAAAAACTGCCGTGCTTCCGGAAAAAGCTTAACCGGGAGCTGCAGGCCTTAGCGGAGGTGATTGAAGAGGGGGCTATGCTGTATTACCGGTAGCGCCCAGACATAAAGTACCCCCACCGCTGCAAGCACCACTATCACCCCCAGCATTCTCCCAACGCACTTATTTGACGCTACTTTTCCTGATGGGTCCGGCTCACCACAGGATGGACAACCAGGTGCATTTACTGACAGCGAATGTCCGCAAATGCAGCAACGTATTAACGACATGAAACACTCCTTATTCAAAACTCTCAGACAAACCCACTATATCCGCGCATCATTCCTGCGCAAAGAAACCACAAGGATAATACATGCTAAATTTCAGACAGGCCGCACTGGCCGCCGTTCTGGCCCTCCCCTCTCTGGCTTTTGCCGCCCCGTCTGTTGAGGTGGGCTTTTCCCCGGAGGGCTCTGCGCAGCAGCTGGTGATCAACGTCATCAGTTCCGCGCAGCGCTCCATCCGAATGATGGCCTACTCCTTCACCTCCCCGGAGGTGATGAAAGCCCTGCTCAGTGCGCAGAAGCGCGGCGTCGATATTCAGATTGTGGTCGATGAGCGCGGCAACCGCAGCAAGGCAAGCCAGGCGGCCATGAACCTGGTGGCGAACGCCGGTATCGCCCTGCGTACCGACGACCACTATAAGATCCAGCACGACAAGGTGATTATCGTCGATGGCGTGACCACGGAAACCGGCTCGTTTAATTACTCCCGCGCGGCGGCCCGCAACAACTCAGAAAACGCCTTGGTGGTTCATGATGACCCGGCGCTGGCCGCCACCTTCACGCAACACTGGCAGTCCCGCTGGGAACAGGGCACCCCATACAGCCCCACCTGGTAAACCCTTCCCTTTTCCGTCAGACGCACCGCCTCGCCGGTGCGTTTTTTTTGCAGAGGTTCCCGCATGTCAGAAGCACAGGCGCGCCAGATCAACGCCCTTAAATCCCATATGAGCCGGGCAGGTATCCTGCCCTTTATTGAAAACGAGAACGTCATCGAGGTGATGCTGAACCCCGACCAGACGCTGTGGATAGAAGAGTTCGGCAGGCCGATGTATGAAGTCGCCCGGATAGACCCCAACGACGCCGCCGCCATCATGAACGCCATCGCCCACTTTCATGACACCATCCTGGACCGGACACACCCGGTACTGGAGTGCGAGCTGCCCGTGGACGGCTCCCGATTTGAGGGGATTGTGCCGCCGCTGGCCGCTAACCCGTCGTTCACCATCCGCAAAAAGGCCACGCGGGTGTTTCCGCTGGAGGAGTACCGCGGGCACGACATTCTCACCCCGGCGCAGTATGACGCGCTGCTGGCCGCCGTGGCGGGCCGGAAGAACATCCTGATCGTCGGCGGCACCGGCTCCGGTAAAACCACCCTGGCGAACGCCATTATTGCGGCGATGGTCAGTCACAACACCCACGACCGCTTCCTCATCCAGGAGGACACCAACGAAATCCAGTGTCGGGCGGCCAACCACGTGATTATGCGCACCAGTGAGCGGGCGGACATCGGGATGCGCCAGCTGCTGCGCATCACCCTGCGTTACCGCCCGGACCGGGTGCTGATTGGGGAAGTGCGCGGCGGCGAGGCGCTGGATTTGCTGAAAGCCTGGAACACCGGCCACCCCGGCGGGCTGTGCACCATTCACGCCGACTCGGCGGCGCTGGAGCGCCTGGAGCGCCTGGAGCAGTGCATCGGGGAGGTGGCGGTCAGCGTCAACCGACGGATGATCGCCTCCACCATCCACTGCGTGGTGTACATTAAAAAAACGCCGCAGGGGCGGCGCATTGAGGAGGTGCTGAACGTCACCGGTTATGAGAGTGGCCGGTATCAGTTCGACAGGGTGGCGTAACGAAGCGGGGATGACCGCTGCCGGGCGCGGCAGCCACCTCCGGGCATAAAAATTACTGCTTCAGCGAAATAATCATCTGTCCCGGACAGCTGGTAACGTCGATATTAAACGGGCTGAGGCTGTTCTGGGACACCCCGTTGATTTTCAGCATGCCCCACAGCATCAGGACCTGCGCGGCACTGACCGTGTTTACCTGAATCCCCTTAACCTGTGCACTCAGAATGAACACCCCGTTATTCCTGCCACTGGTAGTCATAAAATTAAAACCGCCGGCACCGGTGACGGCCGGTTCCGCAATATCGACCAGCATTGAGGCACTCCCGCCGACAAAAATCTCGCCGTCTCCGGCGTCGAGCGTCAGGGTGCACTGCTGATTCAGGTGCAGGGTTGAGGCAAAAATAAACGCCCGCCCGGCATCGCTGACCACGGTGGCAACATTATAGTCACCCAGCACAAACACATTGAGCAGGGCATTGTCCCGCACCTGGAAGTTATCCTTATCCCAGCCGGTAGTGTCCATCGGGCTGACGTAATCACGGGAGCTGATTTCCATCACGCCATTTTTTTCCAGCTGAATACCGGTCTCAATGGTTACACCCCCGGCGCAGTCAACCACCGCAAACTCGCCATTTTCACGCACACCGATGACGGCCCCGCTTAAAAAAACATGGTCAGGCCGGTAAATTTCCAGACGCCCCTTCTCTTCCCCCCGCCCGATATTCAGGGTCCCGTTTGCATCGTGACGGGCCAGCACGAACTGATTACTATTACCAGAGCAGTCAACCCGGAGAATTCCGGACTCAATTACCACTCCTCCGTTCCAGTCTATCGCCCCTCCACTGACGGCACACAGCACAAATATTTCATCTGGCGCATCCATACGGAACAGCGTGCCTGCATTGCGCCCCAGTGAAGCCGCACTCTGATAAAGCACCTGGGAGGCATTCGCGCTGTTGTACTGAAGATTTAATGCCGGGTCCCACGTAAACGGTGTAAACATAAAAACCTCTTTTATCTTTTGAAAAAAAATTAATATATTTGGCAATACAAAAATCAAAAGCGATAGTGAGTCGCAAACATTACTTCTTAAGTGAGATAATCATCAAACCTGGACGACTGCGACAGTCAACATTAAAAAAATCCATATTTTTTTGAACATTACCATCAATCATCAAACAGCCAACATCAGTTAATAAATGAGCTTTACTTACATCATCCAAATCAACCCCTAAACATGAAGCATAAACAATAAGCAACCCGTAATTATCTCCATTAACGGTAATAAAATTAAAACCATAACCTGAAACAGGTGAGTTCTGACTTCCGTATAATGCAATGCGTCCAGGAACAACCCCTCCGACAAAAACTTCTGCACAACCAAAATCAATATCTATCGTAGATGAGCCAGAGGATGTATCAAGATAGTCAGCAAAAATATTTACCCTGGCATTTTTCGATGCATTAATCGGCCAGCGACAATGAACATTAGAATCACCTACAATCTCAAGAATTGAATTATCACTTACAAAAAAACCGTATCCGGGAATATCTTTCGTAGTGATAATTTTCACGACAGCATTTTTTTCCAGAAAAAAATTGCAAAGCAACCACAGAATACCTGTGGAGTAAAGATAAAACTCCCCATTCAAACCTATTTTAACATCTGTATTAATATAAATCTCATCAAACCGCTTTCCTTTAAAGGTGATTTCCAGGCGATTTTTTTTCTCTCCACCACCAATACTAATAGCACCGTAAACCTCCACATCCTCCCCTCCCTGAGGTAACTCAAGCCTGAGCGTTCCCGCCCTGACATTGACCGGCCCCTGCCAGTACATACCTCCATCGTCATTTGCTCTCAACATCAGTATTTCTCCTGGTGCATTCATGTCAAATGAAGCGGAACGAGACAGGGCGAAATTTTGCGTATTCTGAATAATAACCTGAGAGGCATTTTCAGAATCGTAGGTCATCTTTTCGTTGGGATCCCATTTAAACGGTGTAAACATCACTGACCTCTCCTGATGGTATATTAGTTAGTCCCGGAATGGGGCATCAACAATCATCTCGGGAGGGTGGGACGTCAAAATCACAGAGCACCAGGGAGGTGCTGAACGTCACCGGTTATGAGAATGACCGGTATCAGTTCAACAGGTTGGCGTAACCTGCCGGGGATGACCTCTGCCGGGAGGGGCTGCCATCTCCGGGCATAAAATCACTGCCTGGGGTTGTACGCCAGAATCCAAGAAAATTCCGTCACCAAAGCTAAAGCGCATATTCGTACGGCCCCCGGATGATCGATCAGCGCGAATCGCTGATCGACGTTCCACGCGAAAACATGATCGAACAGAGTGGAATACGCAATTTGCAGGCGAAAATTACTCACAGAGACCGATATGGCATCAGATTTAATGATGAAAACAAAATGAGCGACCGCATAATTACCACGCTAACTATTACACCGCATCCTCACTGGATTATAAAAACATGAAGACAAAGCCTTAATAAAAAACAATACCAGACACCTTTATTTTCATCGTTAAAAATCGATCTGCATCACAAAACATTTATTTTTAGCTTTTAAATTCCTGCCAGAAGCCGTCAGACCTGTATGGACATACCCGGCAGAAAAATATTTTTCTGCCGGGTTGTTTTATTATCACTCGGGTGTGGTGGCGTTATGTGCATACTCCGGCGACATTCCGGCATGACGTCCCTGCGGTTTTACTTAACGCTCAGAATCATAATAATCACAACATAAAGATACCCGGATATTCAGTGAACCTGCCGCTAACCGCCCAGCGGCAGCTCGGTGGTGCTTTTAATTTCCTCCATCGCAAAACAGGAGGTGACGTTACTCAGTCCGGTAACGTTTTTTACCAGCTTTTTATAAAAAGCGTCATACCCTTTTATGTCCGCCGCCACCACCTTCAGCATATAGTCATATTCCCCTGCCGTCCGGTAAAACCCCTGCACTTCCGCCATGTCTTTTACGGCAGAGACAAAAGCGTGATACCAGTCGTGGTTATGCTGCTGTGTTTTAATCAGCACAAAGGCGGTCAGGGAAAGATTGAGTTTTTCTTTACTCAGCAGTGCCACCCTGCCGGTAATAACCCCTTCCTCTTCGAGCCTTTTAATTCGTTTCCAGCACGGATTCGGAGTCAGGTTCACCGCAGCAGCCAGCTCCTGAATACACACCGAACAGTCCCGCTGCAATAAAATAAGTAACTCCCGGTCTTTACGGTCCAGCATAAAATGCCCTCAGAGGAGAATAATTTCCCCTCACCCTATGAAAGTCATCCCCATAAATACAATATTTTTCTCGTATCAAAACGTTATAGTGCAGTCTTTCCCGGAGGTATGCATTATGCGAAATGTGATAATACTCTCACTCTTTATTCTGGTGTCACTGACCTGGGGGACGACCTGGCTGGCAATGCGTATTGCCGCTGATACCATTCCTCCGCTATTTGCAACCGGTATGCGCTTTACCTTTGCCGCACCGTTTCTTATCGGCATTGCCTGGCTCACACGAACACCGCTGCTGTTCCCGCCCGGACAGCGTTATTTTCAGTGCATCGTCTGTCTTTTTTATTTCGCCCTCCCCTTCACCCTGATGATTTATGGCGAGACCTGGGTTAACTCCGGGCTTGCCGCCCTTATTTTCTCCGGCATGCCCGTTGCCGTACTTATCGCATCGGTACTTTTCCTGAATGAAAAAACCCGCCCGGTTCAGCTCGCCGGACTGGCCATGGCCATGGCGTCGCTGGCCGGCATTTTATTTGAGGAGGCGGAGAATACACACGGCAGTCACTGGCCGGGGATGCTCGCCCTGGTCTGCGCCGTGGTGATACATGCCATCATCTACACGCTGTGCAAAAAAAGAAGCTGCACGACATCCGTCATCACCTTTAACGCCCTGCCCTGCGCCGTTGCCGGTATCCTGCTGCTCGCACTCGGGTGGGTCACTGAAAAACCGCAGGTAGCCCGGTTCTCGCCTTCGTCCGTTCTGGCCGTACTGTATCTGGGTGCCTTTGCGGGGGTTGCCGGTATTCTGTGCTACTTTGCCCTTCAGAAAGCCACCGCCTTTCAGGCATCCCTGGTGTTTCTGGTGTTTCTGGTCTTTCCGGTGATTGCCATTGCACTGGAGGACCGGCTGTATGGCTATGCCATTTCCGCATCCTCCCTGCTGCTCACGCTGCCGCTCGCCGCCGGTATTCTGTTAACGCTCATGTCACGCCCTGACCGCTCCGGTAAGTCTCATCAGAATGCGGCCCGGCGTCATCTCACGGGGTGATGTATGAAGCTTATCTTCTGGCTCCTGACCACAGCATTAATCTGTGGCACTCCCGCTTTTGCTGCCGGGTCACTCACGCCCGACGAGCAGGCGCTGACCCGTTATATTACAGAGCACAAGGCAGAACAGCTGCAGCTGCTGGAAACCCTGGTGAATATCAACAGCGGCACAGCCAGTGTCGCGGGTGTGCGCAGGACCGGCGAACTGCTGCGACCGGAGTTTGAGCGGCTGGGTTTTCACACCCGGTGGGCTGAACTCCCCGCTGCAATGAAGCATGCCGGCAGTCTTGTCGCCACCCATGACGGGAAAGGTACCCGGTTACTGCTCATCGGCCATCTTGATACCGTCTTTCCCCCGGACAGTCCGTTTCAGACCTTTACCCTTTCCCCTGACGGAAAAACAGCGACCGGACCCGGCGTCATCGATGACAAAGGGGGGATTGTCACCCTGCTGTACGCCCTGAAGGCCCTGGACCACTCGGGGGAACTGAAAGACGCCAGTATCACGGTGGTGCTGACCGGGGATGAGGAACTGTCCGCAAAACCCACCAGCATCTCTCGACGGGCATTGCGGGAAGCGGCGCAGGCCAGTGATATTGCTCTGGGATTTGAATTCGCCCTGTCCCCGGACCGGCTGGTCACCGCCCGCCGCGGGTTAAGCGAGTGGTTTCTCTCTTCGGAGGGGAAACCAATGCACTCGTCGGTTATTTTCTCATCAGGGGCCGGATATGGCGCCATTTACGAAACCGCGAGAGTACTGAATGCCTTCCGCGATGCACTGTCGTCCACCCCGGGGTTAACGCTCAGCCCGGGCCTCCTGCTCGGTGGTCAGACGGTCAGTGAAGATATACAGCAGGGAGCCGGCAGTGCACGCGGACTGAAAACCATTATTGCTGCGAAGACACAGGTGCACGGTGATTTACGCTACCTCTCGGCGTCACAGAAAAACGATGCCGTGCAGAAAATGCAGGCGATAACGACCCACCCGCTGCCCCGCACATCCAGTCAGCTGACCGTCAGCGACATTATGCCGGTGATGCCGGAGACTGATGCGGGCAGGCAGCTTTTGGCGCAGTTCAGTGACATCAGCGTGGCGCTCGGTGAGGGGCCTTTGCAGCCCATTCCGGCGGCTGAACGCGGTGGCGCAGACGTCTCCTACATTGCACAGGCTGTTCCGGCCGTTATCGATGGTCTCGGAGCATGGGGCAGCGGTGCACACAGTCCGCAGGAAACACTGGTGGTCTCCTCCCTGCCCGTTGTGACAAGCCGGGTGGCAATCTTCATCCATCGTAATACAGGACAATAATAAATCCGGTGACAGCAACTGACGCCATCATGATATACGAACCGCGACAGCAAACCGCCCTTTAACCATCAGTTTATCAGGGAGTAATACCTGTGAGAGACTCAGCATCAGACAGCCCTGATTCTTCAGTAAGGTTATTAACTGACCGTATTGATGCCCTTCCGGACAGCCGGGCTCTGTGGAAATTTATCGCCCTGCTCGCCTCCGGTGGCTTTTTCGGTATTTACGATTTAATGCAGACCGGCTATATCAGTACGGGTCTGATGGCAGAGGGGATTTTTCATGGCGGAATATCCGGGAAAATGCTCTCATCAGACCAGGGGACATTTGCTTTCATCACCTTCACCGGATTGTTTATCGGTGCCGCACTGCTGACACCCTTGGCAGATAAATTTGGCCGCCGACAGACATTTTTGTATGCCCTGCTCTGGTACAGCACATGCTCACTGACAATGGCCCTGCAGACGCAGGCTCACCAGGTCATGTTTTTTCGCTTTCTGACCGGTGTCGGGCTGGGGCTGGAAATGGTCACGATTGACAGCTATCTCTGCGAATGGGTACCACGACAGTTACGCAGCAGGGCGTTTGCTTTTTCATTTTTCATTCAGTTTCTGTCCGTGCCCGCACTGGCACTGCTCTCCTGGTGGCTGATTCCGCAGACCATCTTCGGTCTTGCCGGATGGCGCTGGGTGGTCATCTGTGGGGCGACGGGCGCTCTGGTTATCTGGTTTATCCGCAAAAAACTTCCAGAGTCGCCACGCTGGTTAATGGTGCAGGGGAAACACATGGAAGCCCGGAAACTCATCACCGCCATGGAAACCCGGTGCGGTCTCACCCTCACCCCGTACGCTCCTGCGCCTGTTGAGGATACCCTGGTACTGCCGCGCGCATCATTCCCGTTGCGCGAACGTTACCGTTACCGGAGTCGCATTCTGCTGCTGGTCACCATGAATATCTTTCAGGCAGTTGGCTTTTTCGGTTTCGGTAACTGGCTGCCTTCGCTGCTGGCAGGCAAGGGCACCAGCCTGCCGCACAGCCTGCTGTACTCGTTTTTTATCACGCTGGCTTATCCGCTGACATCGCTCATCTGCAGCCGGTTTGCCGGCTGCATCGATAACAAGTGGCAGATAGTGTTGTCATCACTTCTCACCATCATTGCCGGCACAGTGTTTGCCTGCGCAGATTATCTGCCGGCGCTCATTCTCTGTGGTTTTCTGGTCACGGCTTCAAATGCCTGGCTTACCTGCAGTTATCATGCCTGGCAGACCGAGCTGTTTCCGACAGCGCTCAGGGCTGGCCTCTCGGGACTGTGTTATTCATTCAGCCGTTTATCTACTGCCCTCAGTAGCCTGATTATTGGCTGGCTTCTGTCCTCATCAGGTCCCGGGGCCGTTCTGGGCTTTATTATTTTTTGCATGGTCATGGTGATGACGGTCACGGGCATTTTCGGCCCTGAAACCCGGGGGCGCTCACTTGAAGATATCTGAACACCCACCGCCATTACGAAGGGTGAGGAACAGCATCAGCCCTTTACGGCAAGCGCCAGAACATTCAGAAAATGAACTCATGTCTCCGACATAACAGAGGGTAAGTGAAATGAAAAACAGTCTTTTTTTAGCACGGGCTTTTAATGTACAGACACTGCGCCGGGGGCTGCTGCTGCTTCTTGCGGGAATGATGAGCGCTACGGCCCAGGCCAGTGACGTCAGCGTGATAAGCACGGTGGCATTTAAACCGGCATTTGCTCGTCTCGCAGAACAATACCAGGCGAACACCAGTAATACGCTACACATAACCTACGGCACCATTGCCGGCCTGAAAAAGCAGATTGAGAAAGGGGCAACAGCAGATGTCTATATTCTGTCCCGTCCGGTCCTCGATGAGCTTCAGGAACAGGGCAAAGTGCCCCGTGGCAGTATCGTCAACATCGGTAGTTCTTATGTCGCCATCGGGGTTCGTGCCGGTGCCCCCCGTCCTGACATCAGCACCACGGCAAAACTGAAATCTGCCCTGCTCTCGGCAAAATCGGTTTCATATGCTGACCCGGCTAAAGGCGGAGCCAGCGGTGTGTATTTTGCCGGTGTGCTCAGGCAGCTGGGTATTGCTGAGCAGCTACAGAACCGGACCGTTCTGGTTCCCGGGGCGGAAGCCGGCGAGATGGTTGTCCAGGGTCGGGCTGAAATCGCGGTCGCGCAGGCCTCGGAAATCGCAGCCGTTCCGGGCATGCAGGTGGTGGGACCGCTGCCCGGCGAATTTAACCGCACGATAATCTTTGCCGCCGGCATCGGGGCAACCAGCACCTCACCTGCAGAAGCCCGCGCACTGATTACCCTGCTGAACAGCCCTGCCGGCGTTGCCGTCCTCAGGGCAGGGGGAATGGATGTCGCACCCGCCAGGCCATGACCGGGTTATGCAGGGGGAAACCACGGGGCCGCCTGTCTCTGTCGCGGTCCTTCATCCCGTGGTCTGTGGTTATCGCAAATTAAAAGGAATATTACCGGAATGATAAAATCAGTTGCTGTCGCATTCGGCTTACTTGTTTTCAGCCTTCACCTTCAGGCAAGAACTCTGGATGAGATTTCTGCATCGGGTGTTCTCAGGGTCGGCGTTCCCGGTGATTACGCTCCGCTGGCCTGGCATGATGCCGTCACCGGTCAGTTACAGGGTTTTGAGATTGACCTTGCAAACGATTTCGGGAGCGAACTGGGCACCCGTGTGGACTTTGTGCCGACCAGCTGGCCGGACCTTGCCCGGGACCTGGCATCGGGTAAGTTTGATATTGCTATCGGGGGGATAACCGCCACACCCGAGAGAGCAAACATGTTTTCGTTGTCCCGGGAGATATTGCCCAATGGTAAAATTGCCCTTACCCACTGTAAAACCAGCGCACTTTACCACAGTCCTGACACCATTGACCGTCCCGGCGTCAGGGTGGTGGTCAATCCGGGTGGCACCAATCAGTCTTTTGTCGAGAAAAATATTCATCACGCCCATATCATCCGGATGGGAAATAATCCGGACACGCTTCAGGCAATACGCAGCCAGACTGCCGATGTAATGTTTACGGATTTGCTTGAAGGGCAATATTACCACGCAACAGAACCAGAAACGTTTTGCCTGACAACTACCCGACCGTTTAAAGGTACAGAGAGCAGCAAGGTCTGGATGATGAACACCAGCCCCGGCCTGCTCAACGCGGTTAATACATTTCTGCAAAAAGAGCGGTTATCTGCGCTGGCAGACAAGTGGAACATACAACAGTAATCACGTAAAACCCAGCCACAAATTCAGGGTGCCTCAGTAACCGTAGTCATCATAATGGTGACTCCCATCACTGGACATCACCGGATACCCGTTCTGAGCATAACGGGCATTACCACCACCCGGATTAACGTTGTGAATATTTCCGATTTAGCGCCATTGTCCTGGTCCCATATTCTGGCCTGCCTGATATGCGGCACATTCATTGGTCTGGAACGTCAACTGCATGGTAAACCTGTCGGTATCCGTACATCGACGCTGATTATTCTGGGAAGTTACCTGTTTCTGGCGATGGGCATACATCTTGCCGGGCTGGAGGCCGACCGCAGTCGGGTCCTCGGGCAACTGGTGAGTGGTATTGGCTTTCTGGGGGCGGGCGTG
The DNA here is from genome assembly GCF_051130085.1 of Enterobacter sp. PTB. Lineage (NCBI taxonomy): Bacteria > Pseudomonadati > Pseudomonadota > Gammaproteobacteria > Enterobacterales > Enterobacteriaceae > Enterobacter > Enterobacter sp. PTB. The sequence goes on along the minus strand of NZ_JBDKEE010000035.1, from coordinate 9,660 downwards.
ATGATGACCCGTGACGGCCAGGTGATGGGCGTCACCTCTGCAGCCACTGTCTGGGTGCTGGCCGCACTCGGCGCCATGATTGGCCTCGACTTACTCCCCCAGTCCGTTGTGATGACGCTGGTCATCCTCGGTATCCTGACCGGTGCGAGCTGGCTGGAAAACAGTTTTAAAGCACTCCAGCGCGGCGTTCACCGCCGCAGGGATATATATGCCAGGGCAGAGCCGCCATGCGATGACAACCAGGACGACACATCCCTTCAGCCAGCTCCAACCGCAAACCACTCATACAAGAGCGGAACACTGGCAGACCACAATAAGGAAGAAACCCGATGAGCCGACTTAACCCGGTATCCGTGATCACACTGCCACTTACGGACCTGAACATACCGGAACCAGATTTAACCGCACAGGATCTACTTGAACAGGGCAATGTTTTGTACCTGCCACGCATGGCTTTCCCCCTCCTCCACGAAGAGAGTGGACTGCTGACAACATCGCTGGTGTCTCCCGGTCGTAAAAACATCAGCTATTGGCCTGAGATGCAGAAAATCAGCGGAGTGGCAGACGTTAATCGTGTTGAGTCCGTAAAAAATCTCACTGAGCGGTATTACCGATTTACCGTCAGACTGCTCAACGCCCTCCTGCCCGGTTATCGCAATGCGTTTTCCAGACCACAGACAAGCCTTCGACTCCACCCGGTCACCGCCTGGCGCGATACCACCTCCTGGCGCAAGGATGACACACGTCTGCACGTGGATGCCTTTCCGTCACGTCCGGTTCACGGTAACCGTATTCTGCGGGTCTTCTGTAATATCAGCCCAAACGGAGAACCCAGGATATGGCGCACCGGTGAGCATTTTGACACGCTGGCAGCCCGTTTTCTTCCTTTACTTGCCTCATGGAATCCGTTCTTCAGTACACTGCTGGCTACACTTGGGATAACGAAGAGCAGGCGCAGCCATTATGACCATCTCATGCTGGAACTGCATAACCACATGAAAAGTGACGCAGCTTATCAGCAACGAGGGGTTCAGCAGGTCACTGAATTTGCCGCCGGAAGCCTGTGGATTTGTTTTTCAGATCAGACACCACACGCCGCTGTCAGTGGGCAGTTTATGCTGGAGCAGACATTTTTGTTGCCGGTGAACGTAATGAATAATCCACAATTATCGCCTCTGCGTATTCTTGAAAAATTGGCGGGACAAGCATTTTTCTGAAAATAAAGCCCACTGGCATTAGGGTAAGGTCCTGAAGGACAGACGTCTGTTCAATGGATTTTGACATTAACCAGCCCAATTTAGGAGGAACGCAAAATGCAGAGCAATATCCTACACGTATGCCAGTCGTGCTCAGCCTAGGCACTGCACGAATCTTTATTTGTTACTGACGCCACAGGGATCGCTGACGAATGCACACCCGGACCTTAAAGTGATGTAGATGACGCATCACTAAAACAGCGTATTGCCTTCTGGCGTGATTTCTTTGCACTGGCTTACGGCTGATAACGAACTTGACTGCCCAGCCTAGTTTCATTGAATTTATCAACAAATTAAATCACTCGGCGATGATGTTGATGTGGTCGTCATCTGGTCAGGTTCGAACCCCATTGAGCAACTTTTTCGCGGACGCGTTTACTGGTGGCTTCGGGATCAAAGCGTCAGCGTAACGGAGATTCAGGTGGATACCAGAGACATGTACAATCCCCCAGAATGGCACTATGCTGCTGTGGCACCGATTTCCGTAGAACAACTAAAGTTACGTTTTTACCGGACGAAGCTCTGCGTCACTGTCGTTGCGCAGACAACTGGCGGAGGAATGGGTCAGGCTTAGCAACAGGGGGCCGGTGTGCACATTATGGAGAATAACGGAGGCCCGATGAGAAGTTATACAATGCTGCAAAAATAGATGCGCTCGGTGTACTCAGCTCCTATTCGCGCCCTCGGGTCAGCAATGATAACTCTTACTCAGAGTCACTGTTTCGGACGATGAAATATTGCCCCTGTTGGCCTGAAAATGGCTTTCATACTATCAATGAAACCCGCTTCGTGCGTTGGTAGAACATAAGCATAGCGGCATTAAATACGTCACACCGGATGAACGTCATCGTGGTGTCGATACCGAAATACTTTCAGCCAGAAAAGAGGCCTATCAACAGCATCCTGAACGTTGGGTAAGGGAATTCGCAACTGGAAACCTATATATGAAGTGTACCTGAACCCAGAAAAAGAAGCGACATGACGTAATTTTATTACAAAAAGCGACAACTACTTTGAAAAACGCCGCGAAAACATGATCGAACAGAGCGGAATACGCAGGCGCGCATTACCGCTGACCGGACTGGCTGGAACGTGTGAATGCAGCGGGTCTGATCCGCTCAATGTCCAACAAAGGGTGTTCACCGGATAATGCTGCATGCGAAGGGTTCTTCAGTCGACTGAAAACGGAAATGTATTACGGTCGTGAGTGGTCAGTTGTAACTCTGGAAAACTTCATGCAGTATTTAGATACTTACATCCGATGGTATAACAAAAGGCGTATTAAACTATCGTTGGGTGCTGTCAGTCCAGAAATGTACCGGAGAAGACTCGGGATGACATACTAAAACAGTCCAAGAAAACATCCGCCCCCCCAGTAACGGTCATAAATCTTGGCGTTGACAATGACAGCGAAACCGTGCAGGGCGTCTGCCGGGTGCGGCGGAACGACGCTTTGGTAACAGCCTGCCGATATCCCCCGTTGAGTGGCTGACAGACAATGGTTCAGCCTACCGTGCTCATCAGACGCGTCAGTTCGCCAGAATGGCAGGACTGGAGCCTAAACATACGGCTGCACGCAGTCCGGAAAGCAACAGGATGGCATAGAGCTTCGTGAAAATGATGAACATCAGCGTCATACCGAAACCTGAGGGGTTAACAGCGGTAAAGAACCTTGCGGAAGCTTTTCGAACATTACAACGAATGGCATTCGCATAGTGCACTGGGATATCGTTCGCCACGAGAATATCTGCGGCGACAAACCAGTAATGGGTTAAGTGATAAAAGGTGTCTGGAAATATAGGGGCCAATCCACCACTTTTATTCGAGCCTGAACCGGTAATTAACCATGAAAACTCTCAGTGCAAGGAAGAAAAAAACGCGACACATGAAAAATCCGCCACGAAACTACCTCCGGAGCCTCGACTCAGACAGCATCATGAACTGACACCACCAGCCCAAAATCACAAGGAGCCGATGAGCCTTGCCGCAGTTGCCCTGCCGTTGAGATGGTTTGGATACAAGTCCCCTTTTCAGGTAACCAATGGTGAGTAACATTCCCTTTAAGTGCCCAGACTGCCACCATGACCTAACCGTATACGGTGGTACAGAGATTAGCGATTTGGACGATAATACTAGCACCACTTGCTCCCGCTGTGGGCGTACTATCCGTAAGGACGAGATTATCCAGCAGGCCCGTGAACATGCTGAGATACTCGTCAGAGATATTCTCAGAATTCGCCTTGGTAAGTGAAAATGTTTTCCTGTTACCTAGCCGCTTTCAGCCCCTGAAGTGACTGATTTTATCTTACTGTTATCATCTCACTTGCAGATAACAAAACCACGGCGAGTAACCGTGGTTTAGTTTGACACAATGGCTCTTCCGATAATTATCTCCGGCGCCTGAAATATGTTACATAATATTACAAAAAACCATGTATTAACATGAATCTAATCGTCTAATTACTTTGGCTATTTCTGGTTCATTGTTTCAGCAGCGTCCTGGTGAACGTTTTTTCTGCTCCAGTATATTGATCTGATGCTGTAAAGATTGCTGCTGGTTACGATCCATTATACCTGCCATTTGAGTTCGGAGAGAATCAATTTCCCCCTGGAGATTAATGCGATACAGGGATACACATAACGTCTTATTGGTACTGTCCACGATGCCTGCGTCAACACGCTCACCATTGCGACTTAATACATGGATGTGTCTATCCACATCTTCATTATACTGGCGAGTCGTATTTTTATATTGTTGTTCCGTTTTAATTTTGCAGGTTCCAGATGCAGCAAACAGCATAAGAACAAGTGGAACCCCTGTTTGTACAACCATTTTCGTCATAATTTTCATACTGCCACTCCCTAATACATGATGGGTATCTTGGTATAGAGTGACCCCCCATGAGCCTTTGATCAGCCACCGTGGCTCGCGCACTTTTTAAAATCAATCACTTGGTGGCATGCTGTGTGCGTCCTGACGCCAGTGGAATCCACCACAACAGCAATGTACACAGCCCAATGATCCTTCCGTAGGGAAAGGGGTATGTCAGTGCGCTTTGCTGTTGTTCTTTCGGCCACCTCGGGTAGCCCCTTCATCGCGGACCGGAAGGCAAAATCTGGATCAGTCAGCGGGTATCTAACCCATACCATTAGTCTGGACTTAAAGGGCAAATCCAACAATAAAGGGGGGTTATCACAGAGAATCCAAAGACAATCCTTTAAAGACTTCGAGCACATTAGAAAAGGGAAAAGCATTTACGCAACAGGTCGAACATTTAATGACACACTCATTATCATTATATTACATAATCCTCCACTGTTGAGTGAGTATCAGATGTTAGCCAACTTATACTGATATGTCGATGCTACCCACCCAAGCTAATTACAGGAGATGGTGGTTTTAATTTCTTAAGTTTTACTGTAATAAAATTACGGTCGGTAAAATCGTAGCTTTGATCCTTAGCGCCTCCTTTCCGGGTTGACTATCAATATAGATAGCTCTTTATTAGTAAGTACTTGCGCACCAAAACCATTATTACAACTTACTGATAATTTCAGCGCGCCAGTATTATCACCATCAGTAGTTATGAAATCAAACAGTCCTCCAGGGAAACCATCAGCAGTCATTATATTGAATGAGTACCTGCCGATATAATGTGGTGTTATTAAATCCGGCATACCCCTGCTAATATTTGTAATTTAATCATTATAATAACAACCGCCTACTTCAATCACTACCTTCGAATTATCCTCTAACAAATTATTTTTACAAGACACTTATTTTCGCTAATTTTTATTCTTGGCCATAATTTAAACACCATAGGATCTAAGGCGGTTTCAGATGTCACTATCAAATGCTCTGGGTCTGAATTTACGTAACTGGAGAAGGAAAATGAGAACTTGCAGTTATCCCCAGGCTGACTTGATACAATAAACGACTCACCACCAATCTGACTGGTTGATAATGAAACAGAAACAACGTCCACACTTGCACCATCAAATATATTTGTTATGGCTTTGATGAATACGGAACCTGAACCACCTGTGTTTTAGGGAGCAATGGATATTACGGAGCCATCCATGGTTGTTAACTTACATCTGAACTAGTCATCCTCGTTTTGAATGCCACCAAAATTCAATTCAGACTACTCAGATGTTTCAAGGCGGATATTTCCTGTAGTCATTATATTTACTTTATTATCTAAAATCCCATCCCCATCCCCATCCCCATCCCCATCCTTGTCATCGGTATATAACATAAAATTTATTCTGATACGCAGAGGGGAGTCCGATTACCAGAAAAGTACCCTGCTCAACATTAATATAGGTTTGCTCCCCAGTGGTTTCATCGTTACGGTGTAATCCCACGCAAAGTCTTGCTCCGGGAGAAGTCGGGGGCCACCAATGGTTGGCTCCTAAAGTTGCAACGTTAACGAATGCCCCATTGCATTCATTGTGAGGGATGACCCCGATAGTTTGTCCAGAGTATGTGCTGTCATCATCTGACTACCTTCTGCGGTTGTATAAGTCTAATCCTGCGTTGGGTCCCATTCAAATTTGTTCATTATATTCTCCAGTTTTGGGAAGAGGGCTCCTGTGCCTTCAGTAGACAGTGGCGGGGAGCAGTTAACATGAAAAAAAACGGCGGCACAAAATGATGCTTTAAGGGGTTGCAACGCCGGGGAGAGCAAATATCTCATCAGGGATGTGGCGCAGTGCCCAGTGCCTAAAGTACTGCACCTCTGTCCGGTAAACCTGTAACGGAACCGGACTTGCACATGCTCATAACGGAAGTTGTGTATGGTAAGAAAGAACTGGCAGTCAAGCTAACCAGAGTGACTATAACGTTGGAATACAGAGAGCCGGCAAGCGCCACCAAAGAATGTGGTGGTGCCGTTTTGAATTAATCCGCTCATCGCAAAAAGAGGGTTAAAATAGCACCGCCATTAGCTGATTTGCACAGCACCGCTTCCATGCGAAATCCTATTAGCTGTGCTGTGTCTGAAAGCTGTAACATCCAAGCCTATAAAGGGACCATTACGTCTGAGTGAAGTTTATACGGGAATACATGAATAACGTTAGCTGCTAAGGGATATACTCCAATACTTTCCGTTCTTTTAATTACATCCTCTAGCGGAAGCCCTGATTCTGGCTCTCGCCCCCCCCAGATAAGAAGACCGCCTCGGGCGTAGTCCTCAAGCAACTTCAGTGTCTTGCCATTTTTTAGCGAAATCAAAATACTGCTGGCATCTACGCGTTGTTTTCCTCCGTTATGGGGCGTGATAAATATTTTCAGAGCAAGCTTTGATACCGGCACATCTACGTTATGTCCACAATCTCCATAGGGAAGGACAATAATGCCATTGCATGCAACCGGGGTAATGTTCAGCCGGGAAGCATCCTTTTCGTACTCGCTATGGGCAGTGTTACCGAGCCCCCAGATAGAAATCCCCTTAGGAATTTCCTCTGGCATGGCCGTTTTACTCTCTGTAATTTTCAATTTTCTGTCATTGCTAAACTCAACTATAACGTTCTCTGCCTCTGATGGGGATAAGTTCCCTTTTGGGTCAACAATAAGGATTTTCATATCATGCTCCTGGCTGTTTCATGCAATGAAGTTTCAGTTGGTGTGGAGGAAATCTGTTGATGGGTGCCATAGCAAGCAAAGTTATCATCATACCGGCAATAAGAATTAGTCAAGATTTTGGTGACGCAGCATCGTTACATGAAACACAGAGCAGTATCTGAAAACCGATAAAGGAATTAGCTGCGATAATGTTGTGAACTGACTGATGTGATCGTCAGGATTTTTTTTACATCCTGAGTAGCCGCATCAGGCTGGCCGATATTCGTTTTTTTGATACTCTTCAGTGGTAAGCGTACAGCGGGAACCGTATTGACGAAGGCGTGTTATTCAGCCAGCAGTGTGACACGCTATGGTAGTAGTTCGCTGACCCTATTGACCGGCCAGTCTGCGATGACATCAAGTACATGCTGGAAGTAGCGCTCTGGATCTACTCCATTCATTTTGCACGTCCCGATCAGGCTATACAGCAACGCGCCGCGCTCACCACCGTGGTCACAGCCGAAGAACAGGAAGTTCTTACGACCCAGACTGACCATCCTCAGGGCTTTTTCTGCGATGTTGTTATCTGCCTCAGCCCAACCGTTATCTGCATAATACGCCAGCGACCACTGGTTTAGCACATACGCGAACGCTTTTGCCAGTTCTGAGTGTCACGACAGGGTTTTCATCTTTTCACGCAGCCAGCTTTCTATGGATTTCAGCAGTGGTTTTGTTTTCAGCTGACGTTCAGCAAGGCACTGCTCCGCCGGCATTCCCCTTATATCTGTCTCGATGGCGTACAGTTCGCCGATCCGCTTCAGGGTTTCTTTCGTCAGGGCCGATGGCGTGCGGACGTGGGCATCATTGATTTTGCGGCGGGCATGAGCCCAACAGGCCGCTTCCGTTGTATCGCCAGTGCGATACAACTCGTTGAACCCGGCGTAAGCATTTGCCTGTAGCACACCACTGAAGCTGGCAAGGTGCGTCTGAGGATGGATGCTCTATCTGTCCGGTGAGTAGGCGAACCACACCGCCGGGGCTTGCGTTGACCCGGCATTGCGATCGTCTCGAACATACGTCCACAGGCGGCCTGTCTTCGTCTTTTATTACCTGGCAGCGACACCGGCACCGGCGGTCGAGTAGAGCAGAGGGAACCTCCACTTCCGGCCGCTCACAGAACCGTACGTGAAGCTCTCACCTCATACGGCTCCTGTTATTCAACCCTATCTGATCATCAACTTCCAGTGTGCAAACAGTGCCTTATTACACTGCCTGATCCGTTCCAGTACTTCACTGGCGCGGCTTTGATGCCACCGGTATTGCTTATAGCGGCACCGGACCCACTTGACTAACCGCCAGTCCAGTATTCGCCATATCATGTTCATTTCACTTGGATAAAATTTCCCATAATAATTGATCCATCCGCATAGTTGCGGGTTAATTCTTCCCGCGATTTCTTCTGCCGACAGGCTTGTCAGCCGCTGAATGTTCCATACCCGGAACGAACGGACGATGGATTTCTGCGCTTTCTTGCTGATCGCAGGCAGGAATCCCGTGAATCTACCGCCAGCAATCTTCCTTGCTGCTCTGCGGCGAAAGGTAAAACCCAGAAAATAGAATGAATGGTGACCATAGCTTTTGCGTTTGGTTAGCGGATGGCAGTTCACAATCCGGGTTTTCTCCGGGTGTAACTCCAGCCCGCAGCTTTTCATTCGTTCCCTGAGCTGTCTGAGAAGAAAACGCGCCTCCCATTGGCTCCGGCAGTGAACAATGCTGTCATCGACATACCTTTCCCATGGATTATTTGGGTAATGTTTCTCCAGCCATTTGTCCTGCACATAATGCAGAAAAAGGTTAGCCAGCAGGGGACTGATGACGCCGCCCTGCGGGGTACCCTTATTTGGTGAAAGACGATGTCCATCCGGGAAAATGATCTCAGCTTTCAGCCATCGCACAATACAGAGTCTGACCCATGGGGCCGGATGCAGATGATCCACTGCCTTCAACAGCAGGGCATGGTCAAGATTATCAAAGAAGCCTCTGATATCCAGATCAATCACCCATTCGTATTTCCAGCAGTTCATTTTTGACTGTGCAACGGCATCATGCGCCGATTTTCCCGGTCGGTAACCAAATGAAGAACCGCTGAACAACCGATCCCATTCCAGCTCCAGTACCATTTTGACGGCCATCTATGCCACACGATCGCTGACGGTGTGGATCCCCAGTGGACGAGTTTTCCCGTCTGATTTGGGAATATCCACCCGCTTCACCGGCAGTGGCATATAGCAACCAGAACTTAACCGGTTCCAGATTTTGTAAAGGTTTCGGGACAAATTACGCTCAAACGCTTCAATCGTCATCCCATCCGCGCCAGCGGAGCCCCGGTTAGCTTTGACCGCCAGCCAGGCTTTCCAGATAATGGCTTTATCGATCAAATAAGGTTTTGTTTTGTTCAATCATCCTGTCAGCAGTTGTTGCTTTAAACAAAACTGAATAACGTTCCCCCTTCGCTCCACCGCCATTACGGCAATTTCGACACTACTACGGGAAACTCCGTCCCTTCACGCCGCATCGGTACTCTTTCTGCACGGTGTTCTGTCGCAGTTTCTCCCTTAGCATCAGCGTGTCAGGTTCACACGTTCCGTATCTGAGCCTGAGCAGAGATCATGCCACCTCAATGCCGGTTGCCGGATGGCCAGTAAACAGGTTTCCGCCATCCTTATCCCGGGGTAACGACAAGAACCCGGTTTTGACAACGCTTACACGTAACGACACTTGTCCGTAAGCGTTAAGCGAGCGCCGTATTGACGGTGAGATCTATGTTCCAGGGCAGTA
>NZ_JBDKEE010000034.1:0-32483 GCF_051130085.1 Enterobacter sp. PTB | reverse complement strand
CTTCCACGTAGTTGAAGCTGCGTACCGGGACGGTATCCGGGCCATACGGCAGGCGACCCAGCACGCGCGGCATCGTCAGGCCGATGTATCTGGAATCGTCGCTTTCCCTGAAGCTCTTCCATTTGATATACTCCGCGCGATCGAAGAAATTGGTGATATCCTTAATGGCCGCCACCTCTTCAATCGTGTTTTTCAGGAAAAACTTCGGTCCTACCGAGCCAATGAACGGCATATGGGCAGCGGCGGCGACTTTAGATATGTTACGCAGCAGGGCAATATCCTGCGACGAGGCATCAAATTCATAAGCCGAAATCAGCGCCGCAATGGGCTCTCCGCCGGGTTGGTCATATTCCGAGCAATACGCGTGCTGGTATAATCCACTCTGGATAATTTCCGGCGCATCCTCAAAGTCTTCCCGCAAATTGTCCTTCGACAGATCCAGCAACTCTACGCGGATATTTTTTCTGAAATCCGTTTTTCCGACCAGGTGTTCCACGCCGCGCCAGAGGCTTTCCACCTTCTGAAACTCAGGATGGTGGAGGATTTTATCCAGATCCTGGCTGAGCTGACGATCCAATTCGCCGATCATCTGATCCAGCAGGGCTTTATCCAGCTTATCGACTTTTTGCGTACCGGACTGGCGCAGCTGCTCCAGAAAGATGCCCAGAGCGGCGGTCACGCGCTGGCTGGCACCGGCTTCCGCCATGTCGGCTTCATCGCGCCAGGCGCTGATATCGCTGAGCTGGTCAACGGGGGCAAGATTGATTTTTTTGAGTAATGACGCGTAGACCCCGGCAGACTGCTCCTGCTCCAGGACTTCAGCCGTCGCGGCGGCGGTATTCTGTTCTGATGACATGGTAGTGTTCTCGTGCAAATAAGGGTAATCAGATGTCCTGTGGTGCCAGGGCGGCAATTTCAGCGCGGAGTTCGTCGCTCAGAGCGGGGTTGCGCAGGATGTCCAGTAACTCGCGGCGGAAACCTGCGTCATCTAACAGATTGGCCCGGAGGTCTTTCAGCAGATTGCGCATCATTAACATCGCCTGAAGCCGGGGCACCTGGCGGGCTACGTGCTCAGGGGAAAAATCCTTCATATGGCGGAACGTCAGATTAATCTTCTCTTCCGTTTCTTCATCGCCATGGGCATGTTTCACGTCAAAGCTGACTGACGGAGCCAGCTCAGCAATAACCTGCTGCATATTCAGCTTGTTGATATTGATTTTCTGGCGTTCAGAAAGCGGTGCGGTCTCTTTCCCGTTGCTGAAGTCAGCCGCAAGCAGTAGCTTGAGCGGGAGCTCAGTCTGCTTTTGTGCATTGCCGACGTGTACATCCAGTTTCAGGTTTATTCGTGCTTTAGGTATTTCCGACTGATAGCTGCTCATGGCACATCCTTCGCGTTATTTGAGAATGATTAGAGAAGCGCGGATGCTAGGAAAGGGTGAACAGGAAAGCAATTTTTCGGTATTTTTGGCGAACTTAAGCTATGCGTGCGGAATTTCACACCGGGATGGAAACTTCCTTTCATTTCATTAAACGTGACGAATAAAGACCTTGCATAAAGCAACCTGCCGTTGAATGGCATCAGCCTGAAAAGAATAAAAACCAGGCAATTTTCGGGTGTAATTAATCGCATTATCACTTACGGAATCACGTTATGTTTTTGCAACTAAATGTGAATTGCAGTTAATTGTGATCAACGTCAAGTAAATGACTTCATCCGCGACTGGTTTATCGTCATCATCCTGCTCAGACAAAGATGTGGCCGGATTGCATGTTTCTTAGGTACTGGAATATCGGGGGAGAATCAATGACCACTGGAAAGTGTATAAACTGGGATCCGGCGGGTCGTGCCTGTGAGGTTATCGGACACCTCTGTTTCGGATGTTGTGACAGCCATCCCCGATTTGCGTAACCGCAGTACATCGGCGGCGATCCGCTGAATGCCAAACCAGAACAGCCCGTCGAGTGCGGTTACCTGTAGACCGCTTTCCAGCGCCAGCCTGAGCCGTTCGCGTGGTGCTTTCACGTCTTTCGCAATCTGCTGATAAGGCGAGGCCGTTACACCAGTGGGATCCAGACGCCGGATGCGAGTGACCATACGGTACTGAAACTCGTCCGGTATCGCACTGAGATCGGAGCGCAGACTCCAGACGCAGCCAAAGCGCTTCCCGTTAAAGAGCGCCTCTTTCTGACTAAGCTGTAGTTCGTCGCGCAGCCCGGCGATCAACTGGGGCGTACGTATCAGCAGCAGCCGAAAAGGCAGCTCGAAGCTGGTAACGTAATCGACGTTCAGCAGGGCAATGTGCAGACGTTCTGCTGCTCCGGCTTTCAGATGGCGACACTCTTCCAGCACATCCGCCCACTGCCTGGTCAGACGGGGCGTTTCGTCAGTGCATGAAAACTGGTACTTCTCGATCTGGTAGTCAATTCGCCCCACGGTCAATCTCCTCTGTGTTAACAGGTAGCCGCCCGCTCTTCGGGGATGCCCGCCTCTGCTGCTGGCAACAGTGACAGCAAACACCAGCCAGCATGTTGCTCACCCGTCACATAACGCAGCTCCCGTGTATCCAGGACTCCGCTCACAACACGACTGTCACCAACGACGATGAAATCAACCGGCGCGGACTGCTTACCCTCTTCAGTAAAATGGCGCTGCAGTTCGGACTTTCTCACCAGCAGCGCGGATACATCCGCGTATTCGGCGTACAACAATTCAGGAACCCATTCCTCTTCGGTAACCACCGCGTTCACCCAGCCCTGCGCCCTGAGATATTCAATGGCGTGGGTCAGGCGGAATAAATCCGACTGCTGCGCCAGCGGCTCCGTACAGGACTGGTGGAGGTATTCCAGCCGCTTTAACAATCCGGCTGCGGGACCTTTCTGGCGTCCGAGTCGAAGCAGGCTGTCGATGTCGGGTGCCACAGAGCGGGGGAAGCGCCGTTGTTTTTGCGCATCAGCGAGCCAGCGTACTAAAAAGGTGTGAATGGTCAAAGGTGACAGCGCCTGGCCGTCCTGCTGTGCCAGGCGTAAGCCCACCAACGCACACCATGCGAAATGGGCGAGATCGGCGAGGGATTCTTCGGGAGGTAATACGGAGTGATTCTTTTTCATGCGAAGAATTATAACGAGGACACAGCAGTCGGAAAAGCAAACAAGAGATCATGCCCAAAAATAACTTTGGGCTGGGTCCCGGCTTGTGTGTGAACACTCAGCCAATGATAGCTTACACAATAGATACTGACCTAAATGGTTAAGACTGCTTGAGTTCTCCGGCTCCCGTTGGCGAATCAACAGTACTAAGTGTCTGCATCACTGGCTATTTACTGCGACGCCAGCGTTGACAAAACAAAAGGTCATTTTCGAAGGGGGAGGGTGATGGTTTTTTTACAACAATTACTGAAAGGTATACTGGCCGTTTCAGTGGGCGCTTTCGGGCTTCTGGTTGCCGTAGATAACGTTCTGGATTACGACACCAACTGGCAATTTGTTCAACACGTCCTGTCGATGGACAGTATGGAACCCTGGTTTACCGGAAGCACTATTCGTACCCGCGCCATTACCTCGCCATTCTGGCAACAGGCAGGCTACATTACGATTATCATTGGCGAATTTATCACCGGATTGCTGTGTTCTCTCGGGGGACTGGCTCTGTTGTATGGCGCGTTGAGAGAGGCTCAGAATAAAGCTACCACAGGGAAAAAATTGTTTATTGCGGGTTGTATTCCAGCCGTACTGGTCTGGTACACGGGTTTTGCCGTGGCCGGAGGGGAGTATCTTGCCATGTGGGCGAATCAGTGGAACGGGCAAACCAAGGCTTACACATTCATCAGCTTTATTCTGCTGAGTTTACTCTACATCACCCGACCGGAAACTTAATAACGTTTCCTGGAAATGATGACATCAACGATGTTCAATGCGATCTCCCCTAATGAGGAGATCGCGGCAATTTTTTTAATTCACCACGAGCGGTATTATACCGGTTCAGGGGGGGCTCTGGTCAGAGTTTTAAACTGAAGCATTCGTCGCAAGTTGCGAGGTAATAAATTCAGTGCAGACCTGCCCTGAGCAATAATTGTTCTCATCACACGGGAGATAATAGCCCCGTATCGCTCATTCTCCTCGCTCACAACCGCCAGGCGCTGCTTTTTCCAGGTCTGTGCAAAACGAGCTGCATTTCCTGCCGTGTAATGCACCGTGTGCCGAATGTTACGATGTCCCAGGTAGTCCTGGATTAACCGGGTATCCATCCCCTGTTCGGCGAGCTCGTAGCCGCAGGCATGACGCAGCATGTGAGGGTGAACCCGCACCGCCAGCCCGGCCAGCAATCCATAGTGCCGTAATAGCTTATACAGATACTGACGGGTCAGATGTTTTCCCTTTGCGTTCGGAAAAAGCCATCCTTCGCCCGACGGCGGTCTGCGACTCATCCACTCCCCCAGGAGTTGTCGCTCTTCCGGCTGGAGCGGATGCACGGTACTGAATCCATTCTTCAGCCGCCGGATAAAAATCGTCCCGCCCGCTAAATCGATATCCCGGACGGTCAGACCGAGCAGTTCGCTGATCCGCAGCCCATGATAGAAACACATCATGATCATGCAGCGATCCCGCAGTCCATTTTTTTCACCTTCCGTCGCCCGCAGTATTTGTTCTGTTTCGTGCTGCGTCAGATAGAGCCTGCTTTTCACAATGCTATTCCACCATTAATAATATTTTTATTATTTGTTTAGCTGATGTTTATCATTGTTAACTGAAGTTAAACTTAACCAACAGGTATGACCTGTGATTTTTTTGTTAACTGTGCGGTGGGTAAAAGATTGATGCAAAAGATGAAAACGTCGTGCTATCGCGAAACCGGGAGTGCCAGGTGGCTGATCAGCGATAACGGTAGCTTGCTGTTTGAGCAGAATTTGACAATCGCCAGACCCGTGCTGACGCTTAAAAAGCGACGTTAAGACAATCGCATCCTGATGATTATTGCTTCAGCATTTTCCTTTGCCCGTGTCTGCGGGCATTTTTTATGTTGCTGTGACGGTCTCCCCAGGAGATTAACCTGCGATTTCGTCAGATCACCAGGTCGGTCTCTGGATTGGCCCCGCCATCCGGTACACTTTGACGATAATGGCGTGAGCCAATATAACGCCTAACGACAGCAGACTCTGGAGCCAACCGGCGCGAGTAGCGGCCAGGTGACGGCACGTTTGATGATTTGAGTCCAGCACACAACAACACGATTTCAGAGGAACGCCAAATGAAGACTCATATCCGACACGTATGCCAGGCAGGCTCGGCCCTGATACGTCTCGAATCGCTGTTTGATGCCGATATCAGGGATATCGGCGACGACTGCAGTATCGGTCCATTAACGGATGTCGATACTGCATCTCCGCTTCAGCGCATCGCTTTCTGGCATGATTTCTTTACGCTGAGCTATGGTGATGCAGGAACGGACTGGACCGCCTCTTTTCAGGGCGTACATCAGCGGCTTTACTCCCTGGGGGAAGGAGCGGATGAAATCGTCATCTGGTCGGGGACACATCCCGCCGAACAACTGCTTCGCCGCCGTATTTACTGGTGGTTGCAGGACAAAACCATAAAAGTGACTGAAGTACTGGTCGATTCTGACGATCTGGAAAATCCCGAAGGGAGACACTACGCCGCGGTGGCACAGATCTCCACCGAACGACTTAAGCTGCGTTTTGCTGAGCGTCAGATCGCAACCCCCGCTCTTCGCCGCCAGTTGGCTGATGAGTGGGTCGAACTGCGCGACCATGGCGTTGGTATACGCCTTATCAAAAATAACCGGCTGACGGAACATCCCATCGGGTATTTCGACACCCGACTGTTATCGATTGTCGGCAAGCAGCCAACCAGACTGGCTCACGCTATCGGGCAGGCAATGTCGGAAACGGGAATGACTGATACGTTCTGCAAATGGCGTTATATCACGCTGGTACAACGTGGTGAACTGGTGCTGATATCGGGCAATCTTCACGACGGATCCGACGCTGCAATAATTGGCAAACCTCGTGGGAAATGAAATAACAGCAACACACCTGGCAACTGATATTGCACCGCTCCCGACAAGAGGCTATCGGCTGATCCCCACAAAACAGGAAACGCTATGCGTCAATTATCCATCGCACTGATTGCATTGTTTTTCGGATTCACCGCTATTGCAGCAGATTCAACGAACAGCGTGAACACAGCCGCTCCGACACAACCCCCTCTTGTATTCGGACCGGGGCCCGTGATCAACCCGGAGAATTCTCAGTACATGGAGAACAAAACCGCACAGGAGAAAGCTCAGCAGGAACCCGCGCCACAGCCACCTAATCGTCACCCACGATTGCATCATGGGCTGATCCCACCATCCCAAAATCAGTAACAGGCGTAGAAGTACAGATGATAGCGATCTTTTTCTCGCTTTCCAGCCAACCGCATGTCGTACTTTTTTCGCCTGCGATGTGACCACTTCAACACATCGACGTTGCTTCGGGACAGGGGCTGATAAGCCTTGCGACATTGACGCTGTCGTTGCTACGGTCTGGCAAATACCCCCCTCGTTCAAAAAGGTCAACAATAATGAGTCACATTCCCTTTAAGTGCCCTGGCTGCAACCACGATCTCACCGTACACAGCGGGACAGAAATCAGCGATGTGGATGATGTTACCGGCACCACTTGCGCTAACTGTGGTCGCACTATCCACAAGGATGACCTTATCCAGCAAGCCCGTGAACATGCTGCGATACTCGTCAGAAATATTCTCGGAAAACACTTCAGATAGATGGTGAAGCTTTTCTGGTGGCTTCTGATCACCACCGCCAGTCTCTGCAAACCCGCTCACCGGCTGCTAAAAATGTACGTGTTAACCCACTATCCCCGTCCGCGCTGTCGCTACGGGTTCCTGCATCGTCTGTACCTGTACTTTTAGCTGGTTAAAGGACGTCATGAAGGTTCCCCGGCCTGAGCGATTGAGAATAATCGGCGTGATGTTCGTTACGCCATTGCGTTCCACGCCAGTGACCGTCAGCCACGCGTCGTTGAGAATTTCGCTTACCGCCTGCTGAGTGCTTTCAATAAGTTGACCGTGGCTCACTGCCCCCAGCGTATCAGAATTGAGCAGCAGTACCATTTTGCATTCTGATGTGCAGACTGATTCCCATATCCAGCGTAACAACGTGGGCGGTGATTGATGACGAGCCTGCTGGCGCTGCCACGAATATTCGCCAATCTGCTGCCAGACTTCGGTGTGAAAACGCAGAATCAATGACCGGTAATCGGCCACGCTCTCGCGGTACGGTAATCCCAGTGTAAAGCTGAACGCCGCCAGTCGTGGGTAATGGTCAATGGCCTGTTGTAAAAACATACGAATGGTGGTCGGTGTGCTACTGTCAGCACCAGCAATCTCAGAACAAGAATGATTCACGATGAAGGTTCTCTTTTGTAGATTCAGTTTACACGGTAACTATCTGATACAGGAGGCGAGTGCAGGACTTATCCGGGGAGTGTGTTGCAGCAGTAATTCATCCGCCAGTGCGCTTCTTCGATGCTGTAAATGCCGGTCAGGCACTGGGCACAATACTTCACGCCCTGATAATGACTACCACACCACGCGCAGTACCAGGCAAGTGACATCACCGGCGCATCCAGACCACCGATGATGCGGCGCAGTTTCCTGCGACGGGCTTCAGCTTTGACCTCCGGATCCAGATGCGCACAGTTCATCAGCACATGTTCAGCCACTGTCTGCTGGTCGTGCTCAAACCAGGGTTTCTCACCAAAGCCCGTCAGCAGGTACAGCACGCAGCCACAGGACGCACAGGTCCATACGCCGCCTGGCGCTCTCGCGGCATCATCCGCCGTCACAAAGCGACCTGAGGTATCATTCGCGAGATAGCATTTCAGTATGCGCATACCGTCACCTCCGGTGTGCTGCCAGTCACATCAGTACGTTCATGACTGTATTCACCCGTTCTGCAGGTCAGGCAATAACGTTCACCGTGGTAATCGCTGTCGCAGCCAGAACAGTGCCAGTCGGCGCGGTAAACCAGCGGACGGACATCCGGTACATGCCATTGCAGTTGCCGGATATGGTGGGTTTCTTTCGCCTCCGGTTTGACATACGGGCAGTGCTGTCGCCCGTTCTCCGTCAGCATGTCGTGCCGGTGTTCAAACCACAGGCGTTCCGTTTGATATTCAGGGTGGTATTGCAGTGCACAGATGGCAGGTGTAGCGGTATTAGATGCTATTTAGCTTCCTGCTGAAAAAACGATTATCAGATTTTATCGCTAAACGAGCATAGAGCCTGCTCGTGTATATCAGAAAAAAAAGTATAAACATGTTAGCAGACGAACCTGGCGATTAACAGATATGGGTTGTTACAATTAGAGTCTTGTAGATTAGCTTGCTTTAACTCGTAATTAATTGCCAATAAAAATTTTGACATAAAATATAGGGTGTTATATGTCCAACTTAGATTTCAAAAAACATAATATCGAATTGGCTCAACAGCTCTTCAGGCCTTCAAACAAGGACAAGGACAATAGTCAGCAGCATGATCAATATGTTGAAAGCGATAACTTGTCAGAAATTTCAGAAGATGCAAAACGCAGCAATGATCAGCCTTTCAGGCAAGTCCCATTTCCTGCAAAAGATCAAAGCATCCCGATTAATAGCTTAACTGCATATTCACATCAAATCATTGCGACCCCTTGTATAAACTATGTTATCCGTAAAAATGCAGAACAATCAGAACCATATCCGGTATCAGCATTTCCCCCAAGTTTGCAACGTGTTATTAGGTATGTACATGATGAAACAAAAGCTTCTGATGCGCTGATTGGAAGTGTCGTGCTGACGGCTATATCCCTTGCTTGCCAGCGATTTATCCAGGTTGATGTACCTCGATATGGGCCCTGTAACTGCTCACTTTATCTGCTAACAATTTCTGATTCTGGAGAGGGAAAAGGTGCTGTAACAAAAAAAATCATGTCTCCATTTATCATCGCGGATAAAGAAATGGAGAGTAAATATGAATCTGAAAATCAAAAATATGATCTGCAAATTGAAATAAATAAAATCATAAAAAAAGAATTAAAAGGAACAATTACAAAAAAAAGAAGAATGAACGAGTGTTATGATGCTGAATCTAAAGAGCTTGAGGATATGCTTATTTATGAAAAGAAAAAGCCTGTCCGTAACAGAGTGTTCTATGGTAACGCAGATGCAACAATCTCCGGAATTCAAGATTACTTAGCTCAAAGTAGTAAAAGCGCTGGTTTAATATATAATGAGGCTGTTTTATTCTTTAATGCTAAAGCAAAACATTCTTTTGGTTTCTTGACAACTATGTGGGATGGAAGCGACGCTGAAATCATTCGCAAGAACTCCCATACATTAATAACTGACACAAAACTCACCATGTCTTTAATGATACAAAGTCACGTGTGGGAATCTTATTTATCAAGAAACTCAGTGGAGGCTCGTTCCTCCGGATTCCTGGCTCGTTTTTTAATATCAAAACCAGAACCAACCGCAGGTTCCAGATTTGATAATGGGGTCGCTAGCGATCCAGTTGCGCTACATGAGTTTCATGCCAGAATAAGTCATTTACTAAATGAACAAACACAGCATTCTGATATAATAACGTTAAAGCTTTCAGACGAGTCCGTCCGTAAAATGTTAGATTATAAAAATAACATTGAAAGTAGACTTGCTCCTGATGGAGAACTTAAAGGTATAACTGACTTTGCTTCAAGACACATAGAAAATATTTACCGCACAGCTGCTCTCTTGCATTTTTTTTGCCATCGGTCGGATGGGGAAATAATTTCAGATGTAGTAATTGAGCAGGCTTGTGAAATTAACACATATTATTTATCTCAGACAAAGATGATACCCTCTTTAAATATAAAAACACCAAGAGATGATGCCAATGATCTTCTTGGGTGGATGGCTAAAATGCCTACCGGGCATGTATTCACATTGTCTGACTTACGAAACAACGCAATCCCGACATCATTGAGAAATAAAGATAGAATCATGCTCGCACTTGAAAGACTTAATAAAGAAGGAGTCATTTCAACCTTCGAGTCTATTAATGGAAAAAACGGAAAGAAAGGAACGAACATTTACATAAACAAAAATGTAAATATACACTACGAACAGCAAGGTAGTATCAGCACTGCTACAGAAAGAAAACTAACAACCAATTCTGAAGAACAAGACAGCTGCCTACAATGGATAACAGACAACATCAACATGTATAAAAAATAGCCAAAAAAAAGCCAATTGACAACAAATCTCATACCAAAACGCAACATTTCAATATTAACCAAAAAATTTTTCGCCTATGAATGAAGGATGAACCCCACATAAAAACCAATCACAAAACACGAAAACACGTACAATCAGTGCTGAACAGCACTGATTGTACGGCACTTTAGGCACTAAAAGCCTTTTCGTTAATGATGGCTGTATTTACAAGGGATGTAGATTAGTTTGCATTTGTTGCTCTCTCTCATTTCACTCAACAAGACATTATTGTGATAAAGAAAATGACTCATAACGAAGCTCAAACGATTTATTAAAATAAATGCATCATATCGGTTTGTATAACTTTCTAAATGATGTTGAGAGAAATGAAAATATCAAACCGCCCCTTTTTAATTCTCGTTATTCACCACGGGACTCAACAATACGCTTCTGGACCCATGCTTCAATTTCACTTTTAAACCAGCGAGAGCTACGACCCATTTTGACAGGCTTAGGGAATAATCCGTCTTTAATTAACTTGTAGAACCACTTATCAGATAACCCAGTAAATTTAACAATGTCTTTCATATCCATCATGCTATCGTTAACCAGGTCAATTTTGTTCAGGGCATTCAGTTCGCTCATGGTAATAATCTCTCTTTAATGAATAAGGGAGACAGGAACAGGCGTTACTATCGTAATTAAGGTAATCATCTGTTCTCTGCCATAAGCTGGTTGTTACAGTAATGAATTACCTGAACAGTTTTTACTCTGTGATAACTATCCGCATTAAATTGATTATTGATATAAATCTTCAGGCAGGCAATATAACGAAGCGTATCGCATCCTGAGCTTTTATTTAATTATAACCATGCATCTATCGATATTTTTAATTAACCCTCTCATAACGCGTTACACAGCCATTTAAGGGGGTTATATTAATCACATAACAACTCAACTTGGATTATTCACTGGCTACAACCAAAATTACGCTCATTATCTCCATGAAACTTGGTTTTAACTTTTGCCATGTAGCTGCTGGCATAAATAAGATTTTTATATACCTCACCAGATTTTCCATCTTTGGCATACACATAGAAGCATCCTTTTCTTGGAAAATGAACGAGGTGTCTATAGTCAGGGTAGTTAAGTCTTAAAGCACTCATCCATGCCTGATGAATGAATGTCAGTAATGTGCCTTTATCTTCGTTAAAGTTACCCACGTAGTTAAAGGTGTCTTTATTGAGCAGTAACAGTACGTGATAATGTTTTCGTGATGAGTCAGAAGTAAACTCTCTTACCCATACAAAATGCACTGTTGTTTCATGAACTCTTATACCTGCTTTTTTCTTAGCTTTGATACAGGCTTTTATTTTTGCTTTCAGGGAGGCTATAAATCTTGATATGACATAAGAATCTGTATCTGCAAAAATGACTTCATCGTATTTCATATTGTCAGGGTCAAGTAATGGTGCATGAAGGTCGATTCTGAGTGCCGTTATTCTTGCATGTGTTGCCAGTGCTTTATCTATTGTTTCTTCAATTCGTTGCAGGTGATACAGGTTAAAGGGGGCATACGACTCCATATACTTATATGTATTAATACTTTCACTTTCACTCATGATTTTTCCCTTAGGGGTATTCATACCCTTAAAACGTTAACATTTACATTATACAAAAGGCATTATCAATAACACAATAAAACATATCACCATCAATACATTATAAAAACACATCATGTTAACCTCACAGTTATTACACCCACGTTAATTACTCATTGAAGCATTATCAGAATATATTTCAGTGAGTAATGCAATACACATTAGACTTCCTGTGTTAAGATATTCTTAGCTTTAAATAAAACATAAAACATGTATTACACACTAAACATTACATTTAGCTGTTCCGTATATGAGTATTACATATACACCATTGCACACAGCCATTAAATAAGTATATTAAAAGATCTTTCATAATAATAACAATAAATATGTAATGCATTATTCAATGTATTAGCCCGTAATATACTTCCGTGTGTTGTGTAATATATAAGTCATTTATGTAACACATAATAGACATACCGACACAGTAGAATCACAAATACACAAAATAACAATAGAAGAAGAAAATTAAAATAACTCACAGAATAACAACAAATAACATGGTAAAATCACCCTCGAGTTATCCCTATATAATAGGTAATCAATTAAACTTTTAACTTACAGATTTTTTTAGACCTATATCACCTCAATGTAATACTAAAACGTATTCTCATTAAACGTTTCGTATTCGTTTCATACCCCATAGTCTGCCCCCTTCAGGCTATGCTCATTAACTCTCCCCCTTAAATGATGACTAACGAAAATCAACTTCTTTTACTGGATACGTTCACCCACCTACAGGCAGAAAACATAGTGAGCCAGTACAGTAATGTCACTATCGAAGATGACCAGCACACCCATTTTCGGCTGGTCATTCGCGACCACAACGGTCAGTTGATCTGGCGAGCGTGGAATTTTGAAGACAATGCCAGGGAGTGGTTTAACCGCTACCTGCTCAGCCACGGTATACCAAAAAACACATTTACCAGAAATTAATCCCACCCGCAACCACGCCAACAGGCCATGTTCCCTTTGGGGCGCATGGCCTTTTTGTTTATGCCGTTAAATCAACCATAAGGAATTAACCATGAGACTAGCCAGCCGCTTTGGCCGTATTAACCAGATACGTCGTGACCGTCCATTAACTCATGATGAGTTATTTGCTCATGTACCCAGTATTTTTAGTCAAGATAAGCACGGATCCCGCTCTGACCAATATAGCTATATACCCACCATCACCCTGCTCGAAAACCTGCAACGTGAGGGTTTTCAGCCATTCTTTGCCTGCCAGTCACGGGTTCGTGACCCTGATCGTCGGGAGCATACCAAACACCTGCTCCGCTTACGTCGTGCTGGTCAGATAAACGGTCAGCATGTGCCTGAAATTATTATTCTTAATTCTCATGATGGAGCGTCGAGTTTTCAATTATTGCCGGGGTACTTCCGCCAGGTATGCACGAATTCACTCGTCTGTGGACAGTCGTTTGGCGAAATCAAAGTTCCGCACCGGGGCAATATCGCTGAGAAAGTAATTGAAGGCGCTTACGAAGTACTTGGCGTCTTTGACCGGGTGGAAGAGAAGCGTGACGCCATGCAGTCGTTACAGCTACCACCACCAGCCCAACACGCCCTGGCGGATGCCGCACTGACGTACCGTTTTGGCGAAGAGCATCAACCTGTCACCACAACACAGATACTGACGCCGAGACGGTATGAGGACCGGCAGGACGACCTGTGGACAACGTACCAGCGCATTCAGGAGTCTTTGCTCAAAGGTGGCCTTCCCGGACGTAACGCGAAAGGCAAACGTACCCACACCCGTGCCGTTAACGGTATTGACGGTGACATTAAATTAAACAGAGCGCTCTGGGTGATGACCGAGAACATGATGGATTTACTCGGTAAATAACCACGCACACCACGTCGCCAGAATCAATCTCCAGCTTTTATCACCATTCAACTTATTCATACATAAGGAAAATTCAACATGACCAATAGCACACAACCGCTGTTTACCCCAAACAAACCCGTTTCTGTTGCGGCTCAACATCAAATTACAGCAACACTGGTAACCGATGAAAACCGAATCAGCTTCTGGCCGCAGCACTTCGGCAGCATACCGCAGTGGATAATCCTTGAGCCGACTGTTTTCGCCTGGATGGACCGCTTCTGTGCAGACTACAGCGGCGGCATCTGGAATTTTTACACGCTGAGCAACGGCGGTGCCTTTATGGCCCCGGAAGATGACGACAATACCAATGAACAATGGTCCCTGTTTAACACCATGAACGGTAACGGCGGTGAGCTCAGCAGCGAGGCCGCTGGAATAGCCGTCTGTCTGATGACGTACAGCCACCACGCCATGCGCACCGAATGCGACGCCATGACGGCGCACTATTACCGCCTGCGGGACTACGCGCTCAGTCACCCCGAATGCAGCGCCATCATGCACATCATCGACTGAGGTCAGCCGCCATGAAACAACAGTTACCGCTGTTTGCCCGTGAATTAGCCCCTGCCGACCAGCAGACGGTCAGGGAGGCATTAACCCTGCTGGAATGCCAGCTACGCGAACCCGGCGCGTCATTTACTTCAAGCAATGCCGTCCGCGACTGGCTGCGCCTGCATCTCGCCTCTCTGGAGAGGGAAGCTCTTTCCGTTCTGTGGCTCGACAATCAGCATCGCCTGATAGCCCACGACACGCTGTTCCTCGGAACAATCAACACCATCACTGTTCATCCGCGCGAGGTCGTAAAGGCCGGTCTGAAGCATAATGCCGCCGCTGCGGTACTTTCACATAACCATCCTTCCGGCCATGCCGAACCCAGTCATGCCGATCGACAGCTCACAGGGCAACTTAAAACAGCGCTGGGTCTGGTCGAAATACGATTACTCGACCATCTGGTCGTGGGGGGAATGGATATTATCTCGTTTTCCGAACGTGGCTGGCTGTAGCACAACAGGAAAATAACCCGATGAAAATTATCAGCAAACGTCAGGCGATGACGATATATCGCCAGCACCCGCAGTCCCGGCTGTTTCGCTTCTGCACCGGCAAATACACATGGTCCGGCAGCGTCTGCCACTATGCCGGGCGGGAGGTGCAGGATATCCGCGGCGTGCTCGCGGTCTTCGCAGAACGCCGTCAGGACCGCAACGGTCCGTATGTCGTGTTGCGCAGCGTCACGCTCAATTGAATAAAGGCAAACTACAGTGAGCAAAATTATCTCCACCACCGTTTATACACTGGATGAACTCTCCGAACCCGCCCTGGAGAACGCCCGCAACTGGTATCGCGAGCACATGCTGAATGATGACTGGTATCAGAACGTGTTTGACGAGTTCACTGGCATCAGCGACATCCTGGGCATAACCATTAAGCTGTACCGGGTGCCTCTCCCGTCGGGCGGCAACCGTCAGCACCACTGTATTTGGTTCAGCGGCTTCAGCCGTCAGGGGGATGGTGCCTGCTTTGAGGGTGATTATACCTACCAGCCTCAGGCCGTATACCTGATCAGGGAACACTACCCTGAAGACGCTGCTCTTCACCGGATTGCCGATTTACTGCAGGCCATCCAGTTGCACAACAGCGGCGAACTTCGCGCCGCGATCCGTCATCACGGCCAGCATATCCATGAATCCTGTATGGCAGTCATGGTCGAACGCCACAGCTCCGCGCAGAACATGAGCGCAGACAGTGAGGTGGCGGTAACCGAAGCCATCCGGGAGCTGGCGCGCTGGCTCTACGACATGCTGGAAAGCGAATACGGCTGGCAGACCTCCCCCTCCATTATTGACGACGACATTATCGCCAGGGATTACACCTTCACCGAATCCGGTCAACGTTTTGGCTGACCCTATCCTGTTGAAACATTTCTTAATCCACGTTTTAGTGAGGCTTAACCATGCCAGATATCCCTGCCACAAATGACAACATGGACGCACCGCGCTGGGGGCTTCAGCGCGATATTATCCCGTGTTTTGGCGCTCGCCTGGTGCAGGAGGGCAACCGGCTGCATTACCTTGCCGACCGCGCCAGCATCACAGGCACCTTCAGTGACGCGGATTTACGCCATCTCGACCAGGCCTTTCCGCTGCTGTTGAAGCAACTGGAATTAATGCTCACCAGTGGTGAACTCACTCCACGCCATCAGCACTGCGTCACGCTCTACGCAAAAGGACTGACCTGCGACGCGGATTCCCTCGGCAGTTGCGGCTATGTCTATCTCGCGATTTACCCGACACCTGCCACAGCAGCCTGAACAGCTCGCTCAATACCTCCCTTTCGGTTTAACCAGCCAACAAAGAGTTCCTTATTATGCACACACAATCTTCATCCCTTAAACGGGCGGCTCAGCAACGTCCGTCACCCGTCGATATCTGGCAAAAATTACTCACGTATTTGCTGGACCGTCACTACGGTCTGACGCTAAACGACACGCCGTTTGGCAACGATGGCGTGATCCAGGAGCATATCGACGCAGGGATCTCACTGTGCGACGCCGTGAATTTTATCGTGGAGAAATACGACCTGGTGCGCACCGATCGTCGTGGTTTCAACGCGGAAACACAGTCACCGCTTCTCACCAGTATTGATATTCTCCGCGCCCGTAAAGCCACCGGGCTGATGATCCGCAACGATTACAGAACGGTGACCGACATCACCACCGGTAAATACCGCGAGGTGCAGCAATGAAGTTATCCCTCACCGTGGAAGCCGATACCATCAACGTTCTGGCCCTCAATATGGGCCGGATCGCTGTAGATATTGACGGCATTGAACTGGCCGACCTGATCAATGTGGTCTGTGACAACGGCTGTACACTTCGTATTGCCGACAATCCGGGGAAGCTGGTTGTTGAAGATTCTCTACCACATGCAGCCCGTCTGAATGGGATCCAGTGTAGCACTGCCCATATCACCGGTGAGGATAACGCTATCCTCGAGCACATAACCCTTCAACGTCACGACGGCAACAACGGCGACTGGATACTGTATACCGGCTACGGATTTATTCTCAGGCTGAATGCCCGTTTACATCCCGTGCTGGAACTAAAGCGGCTGGGGTTATCAAAGGCCTGTCGCCGGTTAGTCGTCACGCTGATGCGAAGCTATGCCATCCGTATCCTCAATCTGGATGCCCTCGGTGAACTGCTACCCGAATTTGCCACTTTCGACTGGTAGCTCAACCTCAATTGCCACAAGGAGAACACATGTCGGAATTAACCACTGAAACTGCATTGCAGATCCTGATCGACTGGCTGCAGGACAACATCAATTGTGGCAGCGAGATTATCTTCGATAACGACGAAGACCGGACGGATTCAGCAGTGCTGTTGCCCTGGATTGAACGTGCGCTTCAGGACGTTCGCGATCTCCACCATCTGCTGCTTCTGCAACAAACCAGAACGGATTAACCATCGAACCATACTCATCGTACACGCATAAGCGCCAGCCCTCACCGGTTGGCGCTTTGCTTTATATAAAGGAAAACCATAATGTCAGACCTTACCCTCACCGAACCAGAAGTACTCACCGGCCATACTGACGTGATTTGCTCCACCAGCATTGAACGCATCGTCACAGGTCGTAACGCTGCGCTGGCACAGATTGAAGCGCTCATTCAGCAACTTGATGACATCTCATTGCTGACGTTCTCACTGGGAGCGGGTACGGCAAAAGAATGGGGAATGAAACAGCACCGCTATGAATGCTGGCTAATGGAGAAAGCGGATACGGCGATGAAAGCCATTACCTGCAATCTCGATCGCGGTATATGGCGGGATTTGATGAAGAGGTCTGGGATGCTGTCGATTCTGGATGCCCAGGCCCGTGACCAGTGGTACAACAGCCTGGAAAAGGAGGATATTCCGGTGGTCAGCGAAGCCAATATCCTGAGTACCTTTGAGCAATTACATCTGAATAAAGGCGAGGTGTTTGAACGGGGCGTCATCAACGTATTTAAAGGGCTGAGCTGGGACTATCGGACGAATAGCCCCTGCAAGTTTGGAACAAAAATCATCGTAACAGGACTGGTCAAATGTGACCGGTGGGGATTTGGTCTGAACTGGGGCTGGCAGCGCGATCGATTAGCTGACCTTGAGCGGATGCTGATGATCCTTGACGGAAAACCTGTTCCTGACAACCGTGCTGACGTTACCCGTCGGCTGGGAGATCATATCCATGAAAACAGGCACAGTAATCGTTACGAGGATGAGATGTTTGCAATCAAGTATTTTCAGAAAGGAACGGCACACATCACCTTTAAGCGACCTGAACTGGTCGATAAGCTGAATGACATCATCGCCCGGCACTATCCGGGGGCGCTGGCAGCGAGGTAATAGTTCCGAAATCAAGGTCGCGATTGCTGTTCTTGAGTAACCCCGTGATAACAACTATTATTAACTGATAGTAATTAAGCAGGAGAAATCATCATGCCAACCAGTGTCGCCCTTACCCCTCATTTTGAAGCGTTTATTCGTGAGCAGATAGAAAGTGGACGCTATAACAACACCAGTGAAGTTATCCGGGCAGGACTTCGTGCCCTGGAAGAGCGAGAGCAGCAAATGAAACTCGAATCACTTCAGGAAGCAATCATCGTAGGTATCAACAGCGGTGAAAGCAAAAGCGCTGAAGAAGTATTTGGTCGCCTGACTCACAAATACAAAACCATGGCCGCAGGTACCCAGACAAAATGAAACTGGGTATCTCACCACTGGCAGAGCTTGATCTTGAAGCCATCGGTGACTGGATTGCGCAGGATAACCCTGTACGCGCACTCAGCTTTACCGAAGAACTGTATCAACAATGCCTGCTGATAGCAGAAACACCAGCACTCTACAGAGAAAGGCCTGAACTGGGGAGTGGAATCAGGGGATCTGCTTATGGCCGTTACCTGCTTCTGTTCAGAGTATTGGACACGGAAGTTCGTATCGAGCGCATCGTTCATGGGTCCCGTGATATCAACAGGGTACTTGCAGAACCAGGTGACCATCAGCCGTTGGATGACCTTTGATTTTGCTCTCGTCAGAGGTATCATCCACAGATTAATCGGGAATCGAATGAAGGAATCGAATCCATGATTTCAGATAGCCCCAAATCAGTAACCTTTCTCTTCTGAAACTCCCGCCAACAACCAGCGAAACCATTACGAGGTACCAATGGAGGTATCAACTTTATCAAACCAAACAATAACAAACAAAAACAACAATATAGATTGAAAGGTCGATTCCGAGTCCGGGCACCACTTTCACTTCTATGGTTGCCTCCAAAACTCCACGAAACTCAAGTATAATCATACCCATACAACCATTATTAACACTTTGAACTCCACTGAACTCAACCGGGTTCTTCCTCAATCAAGTATCCGTTGGGGGCTCGCATGGGGGCTCATCGTGTTAGATCGTTTTTAGAGGCCCCCATATGGCACTCACAGCCAGGCAGGTAGAGACTGCCAAGCCTAAAGAGAAAGACTATAAACTCAGTGATGAGCGCGGTTTGTTCCTGCTGGTCAAAACCAGCGGTGCACGTTACTGGCGTATGAAATACCGTATCGCTGGCAAAGAGAAAAAGCTGTCGATTGGCGTGTATCCCGAAGTTACTCTCGCTGACGCCAGACTTAAACGTGACGAAGCCAGAAAGGTTATTGCCGAAGGTGGAGATCCCAGTGAGAAAAAGCAACTGGAAAAACTCTCACGAAAAATCTCCGTCGAGAACACGTTCAAAACGATTGCTATGGAATGGCATACGTATAAGTCTGCCTCATGGTCAGAAGACTACGCTGAGAGCGTCCTGGAAGCGCTGGGTAAGGATATCTTTCCTTATGTGGGTAGACGTCCGGTTGCAGAGATCCTTCCTCTGGAGATGCTGGAGGTGCTTCGTCTGATTGAAAAACGTGGTTCTCTGGAAAAACTACGCAAAGTCAGGCAGTACTGCAATCAAATATTCCGCTATGCCATCGCAACCGGACGAGCCACGATTAACCCCGCCTCAGAACTGACCAGCACGCTGACAGCGCCGAAAACAAAACATTTCCCTCACCTGCAAGAAAATGAACTCCCGGCTCTTCTTACAAAGCTCTCTGAGTATCATGGCAGCCCTGTCGTCCGTATGGCAACCAGGCTATTAATGTTAACTGGCGTCAGGACGATAGAGTTACGAGCCGCAGAATGGTCTGAATTCGATTTCGACAATGCTCAGTGGGTTGTACCGGAAGAACGCATGAAAGGAAGGCGTATTCATCTGGTACCATTGTCAAAACAGGTGATGGCAATCCTGCACGAATTACAGGTGTATACCGGACAGTATCGACTGCTATTTCCCGGACGATGCGATATCAATAAACCAATGAGTGAAGCCAGTATCAACATGGTCCTCAAACGCATCGGCTACGACGGGAGAGCAACCGGTCATGGTTTTCGCCACACAATGAGTACCATCTTGCATGAGCATGGGTTCAACACTGCATGGATCGAAATGCAGCTTGCCCACGTGGATAAGAACAGTATTCGTGGAACCTACAATCATGCCCAATACCTTGATAATCGACGCGAGATGATGCAGTGGTACGCTGACCACATTGACGGTCTGATAAACGGGACGGAAAATAAAGAGTGATGTAGTGCCCTCTGGACGCTCAACCTTCATGGTTGGGCGTCTTCTCTTTCATAAGCATTTCCTTCAGCTCCCCACCCAAACCCAATCCATGATTTTATTTTAAATAAACTATTATATTATTTAATCTGAGGTGAGCAAATATCAGTATCAAACCCTGCAGTAAATCCTTTAAGTCTGTCTCCTTTGCGTATTCAGCTCTGCTCTGGTCAATCACGTTTTCGCGAGGAACGTCGATCAGCGATTCTGACAGCAGCATAAGAATCAGGTAAGTTCAGAACGAAAGATCTTGAGGGGGTACTTGATCACTCGAAGAAAGATGAGATTATAGCCGCTTACATTCGTGCCAAGTATCTTGCTAAAAGAGCAAATCGGATGCAGTAGGGGGAGATTATATTCAAGTACAGAGATATAAGGCCATTGATATGTGAAAAGGCTACATCTTCTAGCAGTTCAAAACAGATCTATCGGATTGAGCAGAACAACCGAAAAAATCTAAGAAACTAGGTTGTTATTGCCTCCTCATACATTTAACTGTATAAATAAACAGTTTCTTTATGCTATGACACACTGCTCTGTTCTATGGACCTGCACCTTTCGGAAAACGGTTATGATTTTGGGAGTACTCCTATGTTATTGATTGAATATGGTATTATGTAGACGAGGAAGTTTCCCTCGAAAGCTAACCAATTGATTGACAAGGATAAAATAGTGATAAAAAGCCCACTGAATTTAATAAACCTAAACATAACCGATTTGATCATCCATAGGATCTACCTACCTGGTCAGCAGTCCCATTTTGCTGTTGAACATTCAAATAACATTATCCCCTTGTCAGGGAAGGCAAAACTGACTCTTGAGCAAAGACTGACCAAAGTTTTGTCTAGGGGCTCAAAATGTATTGAGATGGACATAGTTGAAGATGATCCACTTGATAAAATTCATGCCTTGCATAATGCTGGCGAAGACGTTTTTGTATCGAAAAGCAAAGATATAGCCGACAAGTTAGGTAAGGCACAAACCAGCAAAAAGCATCCTGAAGGTGTTCTCGTCGTAGTCAGGTGTTCATATGGTATTACCAAAAAATCAAGGGCTGTCGCAATAATCAAAGCTGAACTACATGAAGGGTTCACTTCCACGTTAAAAGATAATGTTGCCACAATCGATTATTTAAATAACTTAATATTAACACCCGAACAAAAACTTTATAAAGTTGCTTTCTTTTCTGAAATAACACGCTCGCCTACTGCAAATAAAAAATTTCATGAGGTTTATTTATTTGATAATAATCTGACATCTAAAGATGATTCAGGTGCAGCGGCTTATTTTTATAAAGGTTTTTTAGGCCTTTCCATTTCAGCCGACTCTAGCCGATTAACAAGAAGTTTTTATGAAATTACAGAGAGTTATATTAATGAAAATTGCGAATCAATTGAAGAGAGAATAGACCTTTCAAGCGCACTAAGGATATACCTTAAAACAGAGCAATCAGAGATTATTGGAACAAATGATTTTTCAGAGAAATACATGGCTGTTGATAAACGTGATGATTACATTTCTTATTGTGAAGAAAAAGATTCAGTAATATCATCATTCAAAAAAGATGACTCTTTGATTAAAAACAAAATAAAAAATTCAACATTTAAATTTAGCAATGAAGTCAAAATAATTTACCCTTCGATAAATGGTGATAGCCCCTGTAAAATAATTGAGCGTAATGATGCATTCACCATAGTAAAAATAAATGGTTATTTAATAGGGAGCTAAGGTATGAATGAGGTAGACGAGTTTATCGAAACTTTTGAACGAGAGAAGATCATTTATTCCTCTTGGGGTGAACTCGTCCTTCAGCAAATCAACGATTGTTTAGCACAAAAAGATATTGAGTCTATTTTAAAAATCACCCCATCATACAGATTAAAAGATATTTCATCACTTATTGAAAAGGCATTTTACAGATCTAAAAATTATAACAACCCCTACAAAGATATAACAGATAAAGTTGGCGTAAGATTTGTTGTTCTTTTGACAGATGATATCCCAATAATAAAAGATATAATCGAAGGCTGCCCAATATGGGAATACTCTGATGACCGAGATTTTTTAAAAGAAAAAGAAGAAAAACCATATTTATTTGATTATCAATCCGTTCATTATGTGGTTAAAAACTTAGAGCCTATATCAATACATGAAAACACAGTAATACCAATAGGTACTCCATGTGAAATCCAAGTGAGAACGCTTCTTCAACATGCATATGCTGAAGTATCACATGATTCGGTATATAAATGTAAAGCCAAACCATCTTCTGATATTAAACGGAGGATGGCAAGAACCATAGCATTAATGGAGTCCACTGATGAGCTATTTCTGTTAGCAAAAAATGAACTCAAAAAAAGCAACTTTAAAATAGAAAAGTGGGCCAACCATTCCATATCCATGAGTTGCCATATCAATCTAAATTATAATAAAAAGGTAAAAGACAAAATCCTATATCATATTTTAAATGTTTACTTCGATACGTTAAATGAACCACTATTCAAAACATACCAGACATATTTTGATATTAACCAAGGTTATAAGGAATATTTTTCTGAAAAAATCAACTCTGACTGTATAACCGGAAGTTATATAAAACAAAGTGCCGCTATTATTTTTTGCTTATTTATGGTTGATAAAAAACCACAGATATTTAGAAATAAATGGCCATTTTCAGAAAATGATTTGAATGAAATCATGTTAATCATGGGTAAATAATGAATCAAAACTTAACTGTTTTATTGAATGAAGTTGATGAAAAAATATTAAAAATGAAAGCAAAAGTCAAAACCACCAAAAGAAAAGCGAATGTTCTTAAACTATTGAGCCTATCTTTCGCTGCTCTTACAACTATCTTAGTTGGTATAAGCAATGGTCATATTAATCTTTCTACACCTTCATTAATAACAAGCGCACTTTTAACTTTAACTGTTGGTCTTGAATCACATTTTTCCTATCAAGAACAATGGGAACGACAAAAATGGACTTTGCTAAAGCTATATCAAATACAAAATAAATTGCGCCTAATGGGGAGAGATAAAAATTTAACCGAAAACGCTATTAATCTTTATATTGATGATTACTTATCAATTTGGGACATGGATTTAGCTCGTTGGGAAAAGATTAAAAGCCAAGAAAAAAGCAACTTATCGTCCTAAACGAATCGCTGATCGACATTCCACGAGAAAAGAGGTTCGATCAGAGCAGAATTCGCACTTAAATAGCTGGCTGGGTTGAATGCCATGCAGACGAGCAACATGGTAGACGGTCATCCCCAGCTCCATGGTCTGCTAAATAATAGCAATCTTTTCCTGCGGAGTCTTACGCTTACGGAGCTCCTGCCCAGCAGTATTCCTGTCATCTCAAAATTAGAGCCAGTATTAGACATATGTTTAAACCTATCTCTTATTTTACTGTCGGGTGTTTATCGGGGCCGCTCAAATCGTAAATGGTGGGGCCTGCCTGTTGGATGATAGCATTCATTCTGCTTGAAGATCGTTTCTTTATCGCACAGGCTCCTCATTTCGCACTGGTGGATGCTCTCAAAGCCATTGGCTGATGGAGTGGGTAATGAACCGAAGAAAAGTACTGATTTATCTGCGCCCTGCCACACATGCCAGCAAGCGCTTTGCGGATGCAAGGATAGATGCGCTTCACCGGGGTGATCGCGGTGAGTTATCACGAACGGCGTTACTGCCCGGTATCGCGCTGGAAGAAATTGACCGCCGGTTGCCGTCGGTACTTTCGGCACTGCTGGCTGACAATACGAGCCCGGAAACCTTGCGTACAATGCTGTCATCGTTTCTGAACATCCAGCCGGGCTCTACTCCACCTGTGATGGTAACCACTACAGAGCCACAACCAAAGGTGGCAGGACAATCCACCAGCAGTGTTTCGGCAAAGAATCTGGCGGGAGCTCTACCTGGATAGTTAATATGAATAGCTTTCAGTGGCTGTGACATAAATCCAGACGCCCAGCCTTCGTAGCCGGGCGTCCTTTTCACGTTATTTTCTTTTTTGACCATTACATCAAGCTGGCCCGACACATCAGCATCACCGAGTGGAGCAAACAAGAGGGGCTAATCCCCCCAAATTAGCATATCCCCCATTGACCCCTCAACACTACCGTTTCGATTGTTGTAGTGTCTGATTTGTCAGGAATCAGACATGGCGCAGCAATAGCCATCCTACCAGCCATTTGCTGCGCCACCTCTCAATCGTGAGGTCTTCAGGGCTTATAGTGGCAAATTAGCGTTCCACTTTTGCCATGAACGCTATGTACCTGATCTGAACGTATAATGTTAAGCAAAGGAGACCAGCAATGCTTATTGTTTTCACGGTTATGGCACTTTCGTTACTTTTCGCATATTTTGGACGCAAGATGGTAGCAACATTATTAATAATCATCTGCCTGGCGTTGAGTGTTAAACAATTTCTCTGGGATATATACAGCCCTGAAGATGGCTTCCGGATGCCATGGATTCAGGTAAAGGTCATAGCACCATTTCAGCAACCTGACTTTAATGCGACAGGATTAATTGCCAATGGAGATATTGCATGAAGATGATTAATGCGAATAATCCCCCTGCAGATCATAAAATATCAGCAGTACTACTATCTATTTATCTTCTGGGGATGATTGCTGTTATCGCAGCCATCCTCACCACAGCAATGTTGCTTCAGTATATTGACGGCGAAATCCCCTGCCAGTTATGCCTTCTTCAGCGCGTTGCAATGTTCGGTGTTTGCTTTAGTATTATTCTTCAGTTCCGGCATGGTTTCTCATACTGCAATACAGGCCTGAGTATGATTTTCTCTCTCTTCCTGCTGATTGTGTCAGTGCGGCAGACATTAAACGATATCTATCCTCGCCCTGGACATGAGTATATAGGCAGTTTAGTCTTTGGCTTACATATGCCAGTCTGGTCAGTTCTGATTTCAGTCGCGCTATTAATTGCGTTCGCATTTCAGTTAATTATCTGGGGCAGCAGTATGCCGCAGTCGATGACACCATTACCATTACTTCGGGTGCTGGCAACGATACTCTGTTTTTATGTCGTCGTTATTGGTGCGGTTAATTTTATATCAGTCGGCGTACAATGCGGCTTCGGAGAATGCCACACTTCTGGTTACCTCTTACTCAAATGAATAAGTAAAGAAGTCCAACGGGTTACAGCCGTTCGGACTTCGCTCTTTAGTTCACGTTCAGGTAGCACTATCGCTTATTCCAGATAACCCCAATTCAGTTGCACTGAGTACCTCTTCCGGACTGATCTTGACCCGCTATCTCCAGACCGCAAGGCGTATTTTTCTCTTCGAGACGGGTGCCATCTTGTGTTAACAGCAAGAAGGATACGGTAAATGACCACATCAGCTTCTGTCGGCTATTTTCGCTTCACGCCTCTCCCCACCAGACAGCGGGTCAATGGCATCCTAATTGGCTTCATTACTGCTCTCTTAGCCTTTTCCCATAAATTTTTTCAATGAATGCCCCACGAGCAACGTCAGGGTAAATTGCCCCATCGTGGCAACGATCAGACAACTAGAAAATCAGATATATGCAACAGAACCACAAAAATGTTCCACTTTCATACCGTTTCAAGTATCCTGTTTAGTCGGATTTCCCCCGGCGAAAATTGGCAGAGATAACCATGGGCCGCAAACATACGCCATTCTCCTCCCTTTCGCGTCGAAAACGTCGGGCTGCCACTCTCAAAATTAAAACCCTCAGATACCGTGAACGCGGTACCTGGGGTGGCATCTTCTATGACGAATGCGATCATGACCAGTCAGTTGCCAGTGGCAACTGGACCTGGAGCGATATCGTGTTTCTCGGCCATGATCCGGCTGTTTTCTGGAATGCAGAGATTATCACGGCGAGTGTAGCCTTTGCCGATGCCGTGGAAGATGCTGCGTTCAGGGAAGCCATGTCAGGACTGCATACTGAAGACCAGTATCAGGCAACGCATTTTAGTACAATTCCGAACATCGATGCCAATGGCAAAATCATCAGCTATACATTGCTCCGGAGGCCTGAGCTGAATGACCCGCAACTTGACGGAATGACCATCGGTAATTTTGTTGATAAACGGGCTCAGGCGATTATACGTGATAATCCGCCCCCGGTTTACTGCGGTTACCGAATCTTGCCGGGATACGCTGCCGGGACTGGCTTGCGAATGATAGTTGAGTCGGATGTATTAGACCGGGGTGTGATTGAGGCCGCCATTTCAGATTTTCGTGCTCACAGGGAATGCAACTGGGTTTCTGACATACCGGCACGTGTCCGTTATTCTGACGAGATCCACTGCAAACCAATCAACATGACAAAGCGAGTAAGTTAAAAATGTACGCCCTGTCCCCGGAAATGAATCTCCTCATAGCCGCGCGGTTGACGACCGCGCTCAATATGAGGAAAGACGATGGTAAAAACCCGTGCAGAACGACGCCACCAGATGCGTCGAATGAAACTGAAAAGACGACACGACAACGCAAATGGTGACGGTAGCCCGGAACATCTGGGCCGCCATTATAAAACCCCGTGCAGTTGTTCCTGCTGGCTGTGTGGGCACCAGCGTGACTGGTATGGGCCAGGTATGCAGGAGCGACGGGCACGTGCAAAAAATACGTAAGGAGGGCAGATGAGGTAACTATCCACAATCAGGAACCTTAAATGTCTGTTTTTAATACACGAAGGGACCGTGATCGTCACGGTAAACCCAAACCACATTGCCATGTTGGTTATCCGGGATGCGACGGCAGGATGATGCACCACCGCAATCGCACCTCAGGGCTCTGGCCGGACTGGAACCCCTGCCATTGCCCGTCAGCCTGGACGCGTCTGTTTATGACCCGGCCACGTCGTGCAAAGGAGGCTGTTGCTTTAGGGCGAATAATGAAGGGTGCCGATCCCGATGGGATCCTGTTCCCTCATCGCACTAAGCCGTACGTGTACTACTACTGAATCTTGTCCTCTTCCTGAGGGCTGGTGTGAATAGCTCTCCCTGAGTATTTTGTTGGTTCAGGGAGAGCTAATAATCACTTCATGCGCTCACGAAGAATCGACAGAGCCATATCCAGCATATTGCTGCCGCCCAGTTGATGCGCTTCGGGAGACAAATGCTGTAATACGGCTGGCAGATGGGCACTAATCCAGCCGGTCACTTCCCCCTGAGAAATCCCCATATGCTGTGCCAGTGAAGACAACTCATCGGCACTGAACAAGCTGCTGATATGCTCAGGAGTAAGATTTTCAGCCGTCAGTCCATTTGCCTCCAGCGCCTTAAACCGCGCCAACAGCGCCGGAAACCCGCCCTCTTCCTGTACCCACGATAAAAATGCCACCAGATTTGGATGTAAGTCAGTTCCCTGGAAAAAACGCCCCAGAATGTTGTTCAGAATACCCATGCTCTCTCCCTCCGTTATTCCGCCAGCCATTGCGCCACGCCACCATGACGCGAGCAGGAGCCACTGTGTTGCTTGCTGTGACTGAACGAACCATCTTTACACCGTGCGGTAGCACCAGATTCAACCGCGTCTGGCACCGCTGCTGGTGCTGACTTTATTTTTTTTGCCGGAACCTGAACAGGGGTAGCCTTTTTCTCAGGTACCGGCAGCGGGTTTTGTTTTTTCACAAACCGGCCGCTTTTATCCCGCACAGCTACCGGGAGCGTATCTGCTGGCTGAGAAATGGCATCGTCAGCCTTTGGTTTACGGGAGCGTACAACTTTCTTTGAGGCAGGGGCATCTGTAGTTTGTTGAATATCGACTAAAGATTGTGCATCTTTCTTTGCCGGGGACGCTGCCATCGCCCCGGCACTCAGAATGAAACTGCAGACAAGAAGCGTAACTGGTAATATGCGCATAGCTAAGTTTCTCCGTTATACGAATGGACAAATAATCCTTAGCAACGGGAGGTGCTTTCTGGCAATAAATGCACAGTATTTTAAGGATTTATTTCCCCTGATGCGCCTTACCAAATATCTTCTGTGTCAGTATGTTTTCTTTTTTGTCTGGTGTTCGTGGATAAAAGCGATCTGTGTAACACTGCCGTTCCTTAGAATCACAATGCACCCCGTTACTGAACGTATATTCGCTCAAATCGACGCTGACACCATCACCGAATGACTTCTGCAGGTTATCCTCTGCGGTTTTCCCCAGATACAACGCCGTCAGGCCCATCGCAATCCCCTGGTTATCAACGCAATACCCGGCTTTTTTATCACACACAACGCCGCTCGCCGGAGAGTAGATATCCGCAGCCAGTGCTGATGCGGACATGCCCAGTAATACAGCCATCACCAGTAATTTCTTCACAATTCATCACCCTCTTAACAAAAATTTTCACCTGATACCGCACAACTGGTTTTGTTTAGCACAGGGAGCCTGGTGATAACAATTCATCGCTACCGTCAGGAATGCTTCCGGCGACTTTACAAGCCCCCGCTGCCGTCCCGATAACAGGATAACTTCTGCAGCCATCATCGTGCACCCTGAGGACCATCTGTATCGGTAACAGGCCAGAAAGAATGTTAGTACGAACCATTCAGTCAGCATCAGGACCGAAGATCACGAAGGAGAGTCACGTTGTATAAAATAACCGCAACGATTATTAAACCGGGAAACCCTCGCGTTACCTGGACTCGCTTTTCACCGAAGAAATTAACACTGGAACAGTGCGAAACGTTCTTCTACTCTCCGAAAGAAGCGGGAAGATCATTTGGTGAAAGAATCAAAGTGGAAAACTTTCTCTGCGAAAAAATCGACAGATAAGACAAAACGGATGGATTATGAAAAACATTCAGGCCATAACGCTTTTCCTTCTCACCCTGTGCTGTACAGGAATTGCCTCTGTTTCGGCTGAGCCAGCAAAGCCACTCCTTTCTCTCTGCAAATGTCCGTCGGGTTATTTCACGGTAATAACCGGTAATTACAACAAAGCGCCTGCACAACAATGTTTATCTGAAGCGCCGGAGACCATTTCAGTCCCTGTTGATGCCACGTTTTCCATTACCCTGCCCGCTAATCCAACAACCGGTGCAACATGGGGGTTAAGGCATATGCCTGATTCAGTGATGCTGATGTCTGCCGGATACTCACCCTCACCAACCACGGCCCCTGAAGTAGTCGGCAGTGGCGGTGAATTTTCTTACATCTTCAACGTGATGGCTCAAAGCAACGGAACCATCAATCTGGACTATGGACGCACCTGGGAAAAAGAGGCATGGTCAACCCGAATCATTAACCTGCATCCCCAGTAAAATCAGCTCTGTTCTGGCAATAGTTGATAAACGACATATCCGTCGTCATCAGGCAACCGTTCAGCATGCAGATTACATTGTACCAGAAGCGCAGGAATGCCGCTGATATCGCCAGTAAGCCGTAGCTCCATCGGTTTGATGAGTTCGCCCTTGTCGGTGAACACCTGATGCAGCCCGTCTTTCGGGGTGTAGATCGCACACACATCACCCGCTAATTTGGCTTTTTCTTCCCATTCCTTTGCTGAAACCAGCCAGTCTATCCAGCCCATCGTCCGGAGCGTGTCGATCATATACGTAAAGCGAAACAGCGTGCTCTGCTGCGTAAGCTCGCCAGAGCTGGCAAGCCAGATGTACTCCACCTTGCTGTAAAGCCGCGCTGATGGCCCGTAACGTTTACCCTGCTCCTGCAGCCAGATGATGTCCGATGCTAACGTTCGGGGAAACAGCTTACGTTTCTGCGCCGTCAGCAACCACTGCATGATGAACATGTGCATCTGTAGCCCCGAAAGCGCTTTGCCTTCCAGCCTGGCAAGGCCAACGGCCACCAGGATACACCATGCCAGGTGCGCAAGTTCTTCAGTTGGGTGTTTAGGTAGTGGTACTGTCAAACGGCACTCCAGATTGTAGTATTAATGACTGGCAGGCTAATTATTGCATTCAGCCGGGCTGCTTCAGGTTATGAACGGGGGATCGACTCTCATTTTTTCTTACGGTCACCCGCAGCAGAACCCAGTTGTGCGCCACAGTGCTGACAAAACCGGGCATCGTCACCATGATCATTACTGTGGCATGCCCCACAATATTGCTGCCTGCGACGATGCTGCAACATTTCGCTCATATAGGCACTCATCACCCCTGTCGGGATCGCGATTAACGAATACCCCGTCAGGATAAGTAATGATGCCAGTAACCTGCCGGGTACCGTGTGTGGAGTAATATCACCGTACCCCACCGTCGTCATAGTCACAACAGCCCAGTAAACGGAGACCGGCAAGGTGGTAAAACCATGTTCAGGCCCCTCAATCACATACATCATCCCACCCGACAGACACACCATGATCATCACACCACCAAGGAACAGCAGTAGCTTCTGGCGTGCGCAATACAGTGTGTCCCAGATCAAAGAAACAGAATCGATATAACGCAGCACCTTGACGAGCCGCAATAACCGCAGCACCCGCAACAGCCTCATTGCCGTCAGGTATTCCACCGCCACTTCCGGCCACATCCAGAGAATGTACAGAGGCAGAAGGGTAACAAGATCGATAATACCAAAAAAGCTGATGACATATCGCAACGGGCGAGCGCTGCTGACCAGGCGGAGGGCGTATTCCACGGTGAACATAAAGGTAAACAGATATTCAATTCGCTGAAAACTCAGAAAGTGAATTCCCGTCCGCTGAAAGATATCAGGTGCCCCTGATTCAAGGAATAACAGCGCCACGCTGCAAAGAGTCGCTATAAGCCAGATACCTTCAGTATACTCGCTCACCCACCGACTGGTATGTATAAAACGGCTCAGGGGTATCTTCAGGACATCGGTGATGATGTTATGCTTCATTAATTACCTCTGAATAAGCGGACATAACTCAATCAGGATAATATTTTCGGGGATATCATCCTGTTCATTTATTATATTCAAATAGTGAATCACAGCCTGTCAACCGGAACAGAAAGTGAAATCAGAATATATTCATGTCGTCATGAAATGAACTCCATGAATACATTTCTGACAGACTGGTCTTTTATAAAGTCAATCCGAAAATCAGTTTTAAACAAAGAGTAAAAGACTCTGGCATTGCGGATCAGATTAATGCTCTCTCTCAGTACATCTGGGTTACCCCTGGCTTTTTTAAGCACCACATGAAACCAGATATCATGCAATGCACTGCTCCATATCCAGACTTCACCAATACCAGTGATGTCCCACAATCTCTCCTCATCCTCAAATAATCTGATGATAAATTTCTCAGCCTGACTGAGGTGTTCATCGGGAATATTTTCAAGAGGGGCAAGGACCGCATAATACAAATCCCTTTGCCACGCATCAGCCTCTTTCTCCTTTCTGAAATCGAGCGCCTCACGGGTCCTTTTATCATACTCTGAGGAGACTGTCATGACGATATCCCGTGGTTCAGTCAGCCATTTATTTCGCAACAGAACACTGGTCTGAGAATGGCTGCAGGCAAGGTCTGCAATGATACTCTGCAGCGTTTCATGACTGAAGTGTTGCAATCTTTCACGCTGTTTCTCATCAAAACCACACTCGCCACAACGGCACGCTAAATCCATTCAGGAACCTCTTTCAAATTATTAATTTATTATTGCATTGCGATGAGGAGAGCCTTCAGCAACCTCCGCCAGCTGGGCCAGCACAGAAGGTCGCAGCCCGGAAACATGTTTCCCGCTAAACAGGAATGCGCCAGCATCGACCAGCTTTATGATTTCCCGGGTCACCGTTTCCGGCGTGACGCCAATGTAGTTTGCAATATCGCACCGCAGCATTGGCAACCGAAAGTCCCGCATGACAATGCCCTGAAAGCCATAGCGGACCGCAAGGTCATAAATAAAACCCGCCAGCCGTTCCCCGGCGCTCAGCCTGGTCAGTTGACGAAAACGGACTTTGTTCAGGCGTAAGTGCTCACTCATCAACTGGTAAACCTGTCGCCGTGCATCACACGAGTCCATAAACTCGCTTAGCGCTGTCGGGGGCAGGT
>NZ_JBDKEE010000033.1:0-32802 GCF_051130085.1 Enterobacter sp. PTB | reverse complement strand
AAAAGAAAGTCCGTATTTTCCTGGTGACGGGGAGTCCGGAAGATACGGAGAGCGCTGCACCCAGGCTGAGCAGTGAGCACTGGCAGGAAGCGGAGGGGTGTCTGCTTGTTTACGGTGGCGATGCGCAGTTGCCGCCGGATGAAAACGTCTTATCCGTACTCAGACAACTTCGCCCCCGCCATCCGCTGACCGGGATTGTCCAGATAGTGCATACGGACGCTTTTCCCGATGAGCAGGTGCGTGATGCCTGCATCCGTTACCGCCAGAAAGCCGACCAGCTCCTGGGCTGGCAGGCTCCCGTCTGGCTGTGGCTGCCGTTGGCGCATCAGGGGTTTCCGGAGGGAGGACCCAGCCAGGCGGTTGCGGCTCTGTCGGGCCCGGGAAGCTCTCCGGAAGCCTTACTGTCGCAGGTGGATGCGCTGGTTCCCCGTCTGCGTCAGGCAGGGATGAGCGCGGTGCTGAATGACCTGCGCCACGACGGATTGCTGAGCCTGTCGTCCCGGTTACAGGATGCCCTGTGCAGCGATATTAAGACGCTGGTGACCGGGTTGCTGAACGCGACAGCGCCTTATCGTCTGCGTGGCCTCGTCTTCAGTCCGGCACAGACCCGTACCGCATCGCTTCCTCACAGTGCGCTGTCCTCGCCGGGATGGCAGACCATGACACAGGACAGCGTGGTGGTTAGTGCCCGAAAAATCACGGCGGACTGGACAACCCGGGGGAAAGCCCTCCTGCTGGCGCTTATCGTGCTGTGGGGCGCGGGCACCGGCCTGTCGCTGGGGGTGAACCGTACACAAATTTATCTGGCGCAGAAGACCGCCAGCCAGGCGGCGGATACCCACAGTTCGCTGACCGCCCGCCTGCATCACCAGATGGCACTGCAGCAGGCCATTGCCCGTCTTCAGGACCGGGAAGCCCGGGGAGCGCCGTGGTATACCCGCTTCGGCCTCAATCAGGACCACGATACGCTCGCGACCCTGTGGCCGCTTTATGCCCGCAATAACACCCTGCTGATGCGTGATGCCACCGCACAACAGCTCAGCGCCCGTCTGCGTGCCTTTGTCCGTTTACCGCCTGCGAGCGATGCGCGAACGAAAGAGGCGCAGCAGGCTTACGGGCTGCTGAAAGACTATCTGATGATGTCGCGCCCGGATAAAGCGGATGCCGCCTGGATGGCAAAGTATATTCTGACGGCCTGGCCGCAGCGTGATGGCGTGCCTGCGGGCACCTGGCAGACGCTGGCACCGTCGCTGGCGGGGTTCTGGGGACAGAATCTGGCGGCCCATCCGGAATGGGCTGTGACGCCCGATCGCGAACTGGTGGGGACGGTGCGCCAGATCCTGCTGAAGCAAATCGGTCAACACAATGCGGATTCAGGGCTGTATCAGCAGATGCTGAAACAGATTGCCAGCAACTGGCCGGATCTGACGCTGGCCGATATGACCGGCGATACGGATGCGTCTTCTTTGTTCTCCACCGACGAGGTGGTGCCGGGGATGTTCACCCGTCAGGCCTGGGAATCACAGGTGCAGAACGCCATTGATAATGTTGTGAAATCCCGCCGGGATGAGATTGACTGGGTACTGACCGACAAGGCGAACAAACCCGGCGGCGAGGTGTC
This sequence comes from Enterobacter sp. PTB, assembly GCF_051130085.1. NCBI lineage: Bacteria > Pseudomonadati > Pseudomonadota > Gammaproteobacteria > Enterobacterales > Enterobacteriaceae > Enterobacter > Enterobacter sp. PTB. Next base: position 31,181 of record NZ_JBDKEE010000033.1, on the reverse strand, counting down.
GCCGGAGGCGTTAAAGGCCCGGCTGACGGAGCGCTATTTTACCGATTTTGGCAACGCCTGGCTCGGCATGCTCAACAGCATTCGCTGGCATCCCGCATCGTCACTGTCCGGCGCGATGGGCCAGCTTAACCTGCTGTCCGATGCCCGGCAGTCTCCCCTGGTGGCGCTGATGAATACCCTCAGCTATCAGGGAAAAACCGGTCAGAAAGGCGGTGCGCTGGCAGACACGCTGGTGGACTCAGCGAAAAAGCTGATGGGGAAAGTGACGGACGGCGAGCAGTTCGCGGCGCAGGCCCGGGGGCCGGAAGGTCCGCTTGATGGCGTGTTTGGTCCCCTGCTGGGACTGATGGCAGGGCATGAGGGCGGCGACAGCGGCGACACACTGAGCTTTGGGACATGGCTCACCCGCGTGACGCAACTGCGTCTGAAACTGCAGCAGGTGACCAGCGCACCCGATCCGCAGGAGATGGCGCAGGGGCTGGCCCGGGCGGTCTTTCAGGGAAAATCCGGCGATCTGACCGATACCCGGGATTATGGCAGCCTGGTGGCCGCGAGCCTCGGGCAGGCGTGGGGCGGATTCGGGCAGGCCCTGTTTGTGCAGCCGCTGGATCTGGCCTGGCGTCAGGTACTGGCCCCGGCAGCGGGGGGGCTGAACGCCCGCTGGCAGAGTGCCATCGTGAGGCCGTGGAACACCGCCTTCACCGGGCGCTATCCGTTCAGCGCCACCGGAAGCGACGCATCTTTACCGATGCTGGCGCAGTTTTTACGGGCGGATACGGGGCGGATTTCCACCTTCCTGCACGCGAATCTGGGGGGCATGCTGCGTCTGGAGGGCAACCGCTGGGTGGTGGATCCTGCGGCCAGCCAGGGGATGCGTATCAACCCGTCGTTTCTTACGGCGGTGAACCAGCTGACCGCGCTATCCGACATTGTCTTTGCAGGTGGTGACGCCGGGGTGCATTTTGAACTCCTGCCCCGACCGTCGAAAGACGTGGCGCGGATGCAGCTGACGGTGGACGGACAACAGCTGGATTACTTTAACCAGATGGAGAGCTGGCAGAGCTTCGCCTGGCCGGGTGACACCTACAGCCCGGGTGAGTCCCTGAGCTGGCAGAGTAACCGTAACGGGGGGCTTCAGCTGTATGACAGCCAGCAGGGCGTATGGAGTCTTATCCGCCTGCTGGAGAAGGCCAGAACCACGCCGCTGGACAGCAGCCGTACTCAGCTTCTCTGGCTGACGGCCGACGGTCATCCGCTCAGTATGGTTCTGCGCAGCGAACTGGGTGGCGGGCCTCTGGCATTACTGAAACTCAGGAACTTCAGGCTGCCGGAAACGATTTTTGCGGGGCCACATGATAAGCATGATGCGTCCCTTTTATCCGGGGAGGACGACGAATGAATTCCCCTGAACACCTGCTTCACCTGAGCGCACCTGATGCAGAGACACAGCAGCGGTTACTGGAGGTCGCGCAGGAGACGCTCTCGGGGCTGGAAGACTGGCTGCAGCCTTTTGGCGACGCTGAGCCAGCGGGCGAAGATCCGGCCTACGAGGACGATTTTTTGTGGATGCGCGAGGAGATAAACAAAACCTCGGGCAGTGATTTGCCGCAGCTTTGTCTGCGGGCGGGATCGTTCCTTTGCCATACGGCCAAGGATATCCGCGTGGCGACCTGGTATACCCTGGCCCGACTGCAGGATGAGGGGCTCCGGGGGCTGAGTGAGGGGCTGTTGCTGCTGTCCGGGCTGGTGTCACGTTTCGGCGTTCAGCTGCATCCTCAGCGGGCGAATGCCCGACGGGCATCGCTGGAATGGCTCAACAGTGAGCGCATTATCGACGGTCTCGGGCGTTTTCCTGGCGTAGTGGCGGAAGACACGGCCACGGTGGCAATGGCCCTGGTGCAGTTACACCAGTCAGTAAGTCAATGGCCGGAATCGGAACGGCCTGTCTTCACGGGTTTATGCCAGGCCCTGCGCGTACAGCTTGAACGTGCCGGGGGCGCGGGGGCGATATTGCCCCAGAATGTCAGTCCTCAGGTAGCTTCTCCTGCTCCGCAACCCTTTTCCGGGGGCGCGGTACCGGGAAAACTGTCCGCGAGGGACGTCCTGGATCAGGCCCGCCAGCTGTCCCGCTGGCTGGGCGAACAGCCGTCAGGCTGGCTGGTCGCACACCGTCTGATGAAAACCGTCCGCTGGGACACCGTTGAACAGCTGCCTCCGCTGGCGGCGGACGGTACAACCCGGCTGAATCCCCCCCGTGCCGATTACCGGGCACAGCTGATCCGCCTGTACCGTCAGCAACGCTGGTCAGCGCTGGTGACCCTGTCCGAACAGTTTTTTGCGGAAGGCGTCAATCATTTCTGGCTCGATCTGCAGTGGTACCTCTGGCAGGGGCTGAGCAAGGCAGGGGAGCAGCCTGAGGTCATTGCTGAGGCGGTGCTGGCGGATTTACGGCTGTTTCTGACGCGACTGCCCGGTATTGAGACGCTGGCCTGGAATGACGGCAGTCCGTTTGCTGATGAGGTCACCCTGCACTGGATAGCGGAACGCGTGAATGAGGCCCCCGGGCTTCCGGGACATGCGTCTGCCGCGCCGACAGACTCGCTGGATGAGGAGATACTGGCGCTGGAAGTGGAGGCGACCGCGAAGGGGGACAGTGACGGGCCGGAGGCCGCTCTGGCGTGGCTGCAGACCCGGCCCGGATTCGAGACACCACGGGGCCGGTGGCTGGTGCGCCTGCTGATGGCCCGCGTGGCGGAGCAGTATGGCCGCAATGATATGGCTATGCATCTGCTGGGCGAGCTGGCCGCGCAGGCACCGCAGCTGACGCTGGCGGACTGGGAGCCGGGGCTGCTGTTTGAAGTGCTTGCCCGGCGTCTGAAGCTGCTGCGCCTGCGGGCGGGGCGTCACGACAGTGAGCGTGCACGGCTGGCTCCGGAGATGGACAGCCTGCTGGCCTCGCTGGTTAACCTCGATCCTGCCAGGGCCATGGTGCTCTGCAGTTGACCCCTTTTTTGACAGGCTATCAGGAAGACAGGAATGGATGATTTAACCCTGCGTTATTACGAGGCCGAGATGCGCTATCTGCGTGAGGCCGGAAAAGAGTTTGCCCGCGCCCATCCGGACAGGGCGGCGATGCTGCATCTTGATAAACCCGGCGCGGTTGAGCCGTATGTGGAGCGCCTGCTGGAGGGTTTTGCGTTTCTGATGGGGCGTCTTCGCGAAAAGCTGGATGATGATTTACCCGAGCTGACGGAAGGCCTGGTGAGCCTGCTGTGGCCGCATTATCTGCGCACCATCCCTTCCCTGTCGGTGGTGGAGTTTGCGCCACCGTGGCAACAGCTGCGCCAGGCGGAACGGTTACCGGAAGGGTTCTCCGTGCTCTCCCGCCCGGTGGGGCCACGGCAGACGGCCTGCCAGTACCGGACCACCCGGGCACTGACGCTACAGCCCCTGCATCTGGCGGAAGTCCGTCTGCAGACGGAAACCGACGGTCGTTCTGCCATCCGGCTGCGCTTTGAATGCCCTGCCCGTGTTGACCTGACGCAGGCGGAGATGGAGCAGGTTGTTCTGTACCTCTGTGCGGATGCACCGGTCAGTTCAGCCCTGCATCTGGCGCTGACGCGTCAGGTTCAGGCGATGTATGTCCGCCATGCGGGGACAGCGGAGCGACAGTCCTTTGACGGCTGGTGTAAACCGCTGGGCTTTGATGATGACGATCGTCTGTGGCCGAAGGGCACGTCCGCGTTCAGCGGCTATCAGCTGCTGCTGGAGTATTTCAGCTTCAGGGAAAAATTCATGTTTGTCGGGCTCCGGGGGCTGGAGCAGCTTGTGCTGGCACCAGAGAGTACGTGGTTTGAGGTGGATATCGTGCTCAGCGAGGCCTGGCCTGCAGAGTTAACGTTCGGCACCGGTAACGTTCGTCTGCACTGTGCGCCGGTCATCAACCTGTTCACGCTGGAAGCGGATCCGATGCCTCTGGATCCGCTGGAAAATGAATATCTGCTGCGTCCCCTGCGGATCCAGGACGGGCATACCGAGATCTACAGCGTGGATGAGATCCACGGGACGGTGAAAAATGGTCAACAGCGCTATGTGCCGTTTACCAGCTTTCGTCACCGTGGCGGGATGATGCGCCATGGCGCACCGGAGCGCTACTTTCATACCCGGGTGAAACGCGGTCCCTCGGGTCTGTATGACACCTGGCTTATTCTCGGTGGGGATTCCTTTGATGCTGACCAGCTGGCGAGGAAAACCGATGCGCTGTCGATGAGAATGACCGGGACCAACGGTCAGTTACCCCGTATGGCGCTGAGGAGCACGCGGCTGGACAGACCGGTGAAAGCCGGAAAAATTCCGCTTCAGATCCTGAACCTGACGGCACCCACGATGCCGCTCTATCCGCCTGCCCGCGATCGTTTTCACTGGCGGGTCATGAGCCATCTGGGCTCGAATTTCCTCAGCATGATGGATAATCCGGAGGTGCTGCGGGGGACGCTGGCGCTGTACGACTGGAGCGACGATGAAATGAACCGCCGCCGTCTGGAAGCCATTGTGGAGGTGAGACATACCCTTATCCGTCGCTTTGAGCGCGGCGTGATGCTGCGCGGCGTCGATATTGAAATCACCCTCGACACCGGGCTGTTTGCCGGTAAAGGGGATGTGAATCTTTTCGGGGAACTGTTGCACCGCTTCTTCAGCTTGTATGCCGATATTCATCTTTTTAATCAGCTGACGCTGTTGCTGCAGCCCACAGGAGAACGACTGCGATGGTGCGAGAATCACAGTCAGCACGTACCCGGCTGACAGAGCAACTGCGGGATGAGATCTGGCGGGTTAATTTCTATCGTTTCTGCCGGTTGCTGGAGCAGGCGGCGCCAGATGCGCCTGCACTTGGCAGTACCAGTCATCCCGAAAACGATCCGGTTCGCTTTCGCCCCTGGCCGGGGATGGGGTTTCCGGTCAGCGAGTTGCGGGCCGTGGAGGAGAATGAGGACGATCCGGACGCACCGCTCTCGGTACGGACAACCTTCCTCGGGCTATACGGTGTGGACTCCCCGCTGCCGACGCACTATCTGGATGACATTGCCACCCACAGGGAAGGGTATGAAGCCGTCACCGCCTTTCTGGATATGTTCAGCCACCGTATTACCACGCAGTATTACCGGATCTGGCGCAAATATGCGTACCCGGCCACGTTTGAGGCGGGAGGGACGGATGCGACCTCACAGTGCCTGTTGGGGCTGATTGGTCTGGGGATCCCCGGTACCGCCGGACGGATTGCCACGCCGGTGTCCCGCTTTCTGGCCCTGCTGGGCAACATGCGTCTGCCGACCCGCAATGCCGAAGGGATCCGCGCGCTGGTCAGTCTGCTGGCTCCCCGGACGCAGACGACGGTAAGCGATTATGAGGTGATACGTGTCCCGGTGAGCGTACGCAGCGGTCTGGAGAAGGCAAACCGCGTGAGGCTTTCTGCACGTCCCGTGCTGGGGCAGACTGCCCCGGAAGGCTGCAGTCGGGTGCGGGTCACGCTCAGCACTACAGACCGGGAAGAGGCGGCAGGCTGGCTGCCGGGGGGATCGCTTCATGCTGACCTGCTGGTTCTGCTGCGGGTGTACCTCGGGTATCGCAGCGATGTCCGTCTTCAGCTTCGTGTGCCGCTGTCCCTGATACCGGAACCCCGGCTACACCGGGAGAATCGGGTTAGCCTCGGCCAGACCGGCGTCCTCGTGCATCAGGGACGTGAAAGTTTAGCCCGCCGTGAGATCACCGTCAGTACGGGCCGCTATGAAGGTCTGTCTGTGGCTGAACTGCCCCCGGCGCAGAACGGCCAGTATCGTTTTGAACAGGAAACACCATGAAAATTGTGAACCTCCGGCGGGCCCTGCTCCCGCTGCTGTGCTCTCTGCTGAGCGGGTGCGGGCTGGCCCAGAGCGTCCATGACGGCACGCGCAGTATGGCAACCTCGCTGTTTTACAAAAAAATCAAAACGCTGCATCTGGATCTGTCACCGCGGGCGGCACTGAATGCGGATGAGTCCCAGACGCCGCTGGCGACCATGGTCAGGGTGTATCAGCTGAAGGACCGGAAAAGCCTGGACTCCGCTGATTATCAGGCGTTACTGCGTGATGACAGTCCGGTTCTGAAAGAGGATATGCTGGCCTCCCGTTCGCTGCTGGTCATGCCCGGCGGCAACGTGACGCTGAATATGCCGATGGACGAAAACGCCGCTTACGTGGCGGTGGTGGCGCTGTTTCGCCAGCCGGATCTGAAGCACAACACCTGGCGGCTGGTGCTGCGGCGTGACGAACTGGATCCGGACAAGGCCCGGACCGTTGAGCTGGGGGATGGCAGTCTGAGTCTGGTGCCGGTGAAGGGGAAACATGGTGGATGATAATAATACCGTTCGCGGACAGAACCCTTATCAGCTGGCAATAAACGACAGCACGGTCAGGGCCGATGTTCTGCGCTTTCGCGGGACAGAGGCGCTGAGCAGGCCGTTTTCATGGCGTATTGAATTTACCACCTCAGGAACGGTGAGCGCAGAGAGCGTGCTGCTGAAGTCAGCGCGTTTCAGTCTGCGCCATCACAAGGTGGTGCAGGGGGTCATCACGGGACTGGAGTGGCTGTCCACGAATGCAGACCAGTCTCACTATGCCGTGACCCTTGGATCCCGTCTGGCGTTATTGTCACGCTCCCGGCGTTGCGCCATTTACCAGAATGTCTCCGTGCCGGAGCTGGTGGCGCAGATACTGCGCTCGCACGGTCTGGAAGGGCCGGATTTTGAATTTCAGTTGACCGGCGATTACCCGGAACGCGAACTCATCACCCAGTGGCAGGAGACGGACCTGGCGTTTGTGCAGCGTATTCTGGCGGAGGTCGGTATCTGGTATCGCCAGACGATGCACGATGTGACCGGGCTGGATGTGACGGTCTTCGGTGACAGCCAGCAGCAGTATCTGCCTGAGCAGCCTCTGCCATACCACGAACCGTCCGGCCTGTATGATGGTGCTGAACTCTGCTGCTGGGGGTTGCGCACCTGGCACAACGCGGCGACGGGGAGCGTGTCTGTTCGGGATTACAACCCTCGTATCGCTCGTGAGCCCATGAATGCTGCTGTCTCTGTGCGTGCTGCGGGCGTGACGACGGGCGGGCAATACCGTGATAGCGAGTCTTATCTTCACGCCGGAGAGGATTCCGCCCCGGCCCCTGAAACCGGGGGCTTTTATGCCCGCATCCGCCATGAGCGCGAGCTGAATACATCGGCTTACCTTCACCTGTTCAGCAACGCTTACTGGCTGAGTCCGGGGAGGGTGATAACGCCCAGGGGGGCGGAGCTGCATGATCTGAACGAGGGCGTACTGGTGACCTTCACCTCGTTTCGGGGGGCGCGTGACTCACGGCTGTATGTGTCGCTGTGGGGCATGCCGTACCGGGAGGGGTATGGCTTCCGGCCTGCGGAATGTCCCCGTCCCCACATCACCGGCACGCTGCCGGGCCGGGTGGAAAGCGTTACCCCCTATGACCGCTACGCGCATATTGATTCGACCGGGCGTTACCGGGTACGGATGGATTTTTATCCGGACGAGGGCGAACCGGGCTACGCGTATCCGTGGCTGCGGAGGGCTTCGCCCTGTGCCGGAGAGGAATATGGCTGGCACATGCCCCTGACGGACGGTACGGAAGTGGGGGTGGCATTCCACGGTGGCAACCCGGACCGCCCTTATATTGCGCACGCGTTCCATGATTCTGAACACCCTGACATCGTGACCCGTGATAACCGCAGCCAGAATATTCTGCGTACCGGCGGTGGCAACGAGCTGCGCATGGAAGACCAGAAGGCGCAGGAGCATATTGCGCTGACCACCCCGTATGGGGCGACGCAGCTGAATCAGGGGAAGATGACGGATGCGCAGCGCCAGCCTCGGGGAACCGGCTTTGAGCTGCGCACCGATGAATACGGTGTCATCCGCGTGGCAAAAGGGCTGCTGGTGACCGCTGACGGGCAGAACAAAGCAGTCGGTGAGGTGCTGGACCAGGCTGATGCGCTGCGCGAAATTGACGTCTGCCTGCAGCAACGCCAGCAACTGGATATTGTCGCTGAGCAGACGCAGGCGCTGCAGTCGGATATCACCGCTCAGGTGCAGATGTCACAGACGCGGCTGCAGGCCCTGGACCGGATACTGCATCTGTCGGCCCCGGAGGGGATAGCGCTGACCAGCGGGGAGCACCTGCAGCTGGCGGCGGCTGACAATGTGGCGTTCAGCGCAGGCGCGGATATCAGCCTCGGGGTGACGGGGGCGATGACGGCAATGGCCGGAGAGCAGCTTGGGCTGTTTGCGCACCGGGGGGCGATGCGTCTGCAGTCGGGCGAAGGCCCTGTGGTGGTGCAGGCACAGCACGGCAGCATGCAGTTGTCCGTGCAGAAACAGATGAACCTCAGTGCTGGCGACGATATTACCCTGATCGGCAAGAAGCGTATCACGCTTATCGGTGGCGGCAGCTATCTGACGCTGGCACAGGGTGTCGTGGAATACGGGACGATGCAGAGCTATCAGCGCAGGGTAAAACCCACGATGAATGTGGCCGCAGCACCGATGGCGGTGGATATTCCGGTGACGGGACTTTCCCTTATGTACTCGGCGGTGTACCGGCTACTGGACATGCACGGTAACGTCAGAGCGAATGCACCTTACCGCATTACTACGCCTTCTGGCCTGATAGCGAGCGGATATACCGATGATAATGGCTACTCGGCCCCGGTTTACACCCGCGAAGAAGAGTCGGCTGAACTGTATGTGGTTCAGCCGACACCCTCACCGGACACCTCACTGTGCTTTACAGGGGACGGGGAGACACATCAACTGGCAACGGAATTCAGGGAGGCGTAATGGAACAACCAGATTTACCCGATATCCCGGCAGCAGAGAGGCCTGCCGGTGCGAACAATCAGCCGTGGGACTGCGCCACCACCGGCATTGAGATGGTGGAGAAACAGTCACGCCTGCCGACAGCGGATAACCGTCAGTACCTGCATATCAAGGTGGAATACGCAATGCGCTTTCCCCGGTTATCGGGTGAAATCCGCCGGAACGGTAAGTGTTATCAGATGAGCCTGAAGCAGATGATGATGAGCGGACTTATCCGAGTGGACGAAATCGCGGCGCATTACCAGTGGTGGTACAAGGCAGAGGTTCCGTTTGATATGCGGACTACGCCGCCCCGCCCGTTTCTCAGCGGTACGTTACGGCATGAGGGGGCTGGCAGGCGCCATACCACCAACCCGTTTCCGGTGCCGGGAAAAGGTCTCTACCGCCGCCCCGATATCATTATCGTGAAGGATAAAGATAATCGCTGGCCGGGGCTGGCGGGAGCCGATACGGAAGGTCAGAGGCACGGCGATAACCTGGAACGACTGGTGGAGGTCAAGTTTCCGGGGGATAAACTTGAGCGAGGGCAGTATGAAGATTACATGCAGATTGTTGGGGGCCTCGGGAATGAAGAACGTATGACGATACTGGAGATCCACGATTGCCGTTCACAGGAGCAGCAGTGGAGCGATCAGGTGGTCAACGTGACGATGAAGGCCTGGAAAACCAGCGGGGCGAAATACTGGCCGCTGTTTCTCTACCCGCCCATCTTTACCCCCACGCCCCCGGCCACGCCCGCCCCCTCGAAAGTGGAGCCGTGGACCTATGCCGGTCAGGCCGTTGCTGACCTTAGTGAGGGGGTTATCGGTCACGTGGCCGCAGGCTGGAATGCCCTGTCGAAAGAGATGCAGCAGGAACTGAGCCGGGGGGCTGGCTGGCTCAACGACAAAGGTGAGTGGGTTTATTACCAGGGGGCGCAGACGTGGCGCTGGGTCAGCCGTACCGGGCGCAGCGCGGCAGTCTGGAGTAACGCGCAGCTACAGGCTGCATGGGTGAGCATTCAGCGGGCGACGGACATGACGCTGGATACACTGAAACGGGTGGAATGGGTTCAGATAATCACCAGCGTGGCGAAAACGGTGGGCGTGGTGCTCGTTGCGATCGGTATTGGGGCCCTGGTGGTCACGCTGGGGGTTCCGGCGGAAATACTGGCCGCCTTTTTAACCATCGTGCGTCTGGCAATCAGCGCCTGGGACGCACTGGCTGCCGTTCTTGGAGCCGGAGCGTCCGGCACGCTGGCAACCGAATAAGGAGCGAAAATGGAACTGAAAGATTTTGAGCTGACGTATCTCGATAAATGGTTGCCAGACGCGTCGGCCAGATACCGGGACGGCAGCCCGGCGATCAACCTCGGGCTGATTATCACGGTGTTCTTTAAGGACGGTCATACGGCAGAGGTGCGCCGTAAGATGGTCGAATGTGTGGACCGCTATTACGGTGAGTTTAAGCCGCATCTGAAGAAGACCATGCTCTCGAAATGGGTTGGCATCACGGAGAAAAACTACCAGAAAAACCGACAGACAATCCTGGATTCATCCCCGGAAGAGATTATTTCCTGGTATCTGGGCAGTGTCGAAACCGATTATCATGCCCCTGATTATGAAATACTCATTATGGGTAAACGGATTTTCCACAACGAGAATAATCGCTCTGTTATCAAACTGGTGTTTCCGCTGTCACTGCTGAAAGAGCCGGAGGGTAAAGTGCGCTATCAGTCCTGGCTGATGTGGCTGTGTAACACCTTTGTAGTAGAAAGCGGTTATGCCGGATTGTCGTTTGTGCTCCCCTACGCGTTTGAACGCATGTTTCCCTATGAGTATCAGCTGGCGCAGCGTTTTCCCGGCGTGATGGTCGATTCACTGGGGACACTGGAAGGTGATGGAGCTGCGATTAGCCTGAAAGGGGCCTGCTGGTACACCATTCTGGGGACGCCGTGGCTGGACAAGCTGGGCGGTTCGGAGACACTGACCCGCCGTCTGGCGAAAACGACGGAGATTGAACTGCTCTCCTATAACAACGGCATTGTGTTGAAAGCCGGGGCATTACCGCCCGCGCTTGGAGAGGTTAACTCGGAAGCCTTGCCGCCTCTACTGGTCAAAGTAAACCAGCTTATTAAACCAGTTCGTTACAATGCATCGCGATCGTTGCATTTTTACTCAGAATACGAAAACTTTCAGTTCGATAAAGAATCGACGATGAAATGGTACAGGCGTTTTGATGAAGCCAGCGCCCTGCTGGACAGCGACGATGACGGTCAGTCACAGGAGCCGGTCCGTATTACCCGCTGGACGGATGATATCGCCCCTCATGCCGGGCAGTGGGCCTCGATTGTGAACGGCACCACGCAGTATATTCAAACCCGTGAGGGACAAAAAATGCCCGCCTTTGAGGATGTTCACGGTCAGAAACACCGTGCCTGCTGGTCGCTGCTGAAACGCGATGATCAGGGCAGTGTCTTTACCTTACCGGAGTCGTCATCAGAATGAGTCATCGTTCAGTGTCATTACACGACATGCTGTATGGAAATTTTGAAGGGGAGATTGAGCTGCATCAGGTCAGTGAAGAAAACCAGCATATCATGTCGGTGCTGGATAACCTGCGGCGCATTCTCAACGCCCGTGCAGGCTCCCTGGCGCATCTGCCGGACTATGGCCTGCCGGATATGACGCTGATTCTGCAGGGCATGCCCGGCACCGTCCATGCGCTGAAATCCACGCTGGCGACCACGCTGCTGAAATACGAACCGCGTATTCAGGACATTAACGTGGTGATTCTGGAACAGACCCAGCCCGGTGAGCTGCGCTACGCCATCGAAGCGGAGTTGCAGGACGGCGGGCTGGTGCGCTTCGGCACCGAATTTATGCCGGAAGGCAAAGTGCTGCTCCGTCATCTGAAACAACAACGCATACTCCCCTCCTGAGTTAAGGACGCTTTATTATGTTTTCCCGAAACCTGCCCGTGCATGCGGGCCAGGATCCCCGCGCATGGTCTGAATACACCCAGGTGCGCGACGAGCTGAGCAAGCTGACCCACCCCGCTCGTCCCGATGTGGACTGGCGGAAGGTGGAGCAGCTGTGTGTGACCCTGTTTCGCCACAACGGCACCGACCTGCAGACCGCTGCCTGGTTCTGCTGTGCCCGTCTGCAGCGCGCCGGTTTATCCGGGCTGTCGGAAGGACTGGAGTTAATCGACTCGCTGATTACGCACCAGTGGAGCGTGATGTGGCCGCCGCAGATGCCGTTTCGTAAAGAGATCCTGGTGTGGCTCAGCGACCATCTGATGCTGAGCCTGCGCCGTTTTACCCTCGGTCACCAGGACCTGCCGGTGGTCTATCGCCTGGAGCAGCAGTTTCGCCACCTGTGCGACCTGCTGCAGCGTCTGGAACTGCGCCAGGTCAGTAAGATGGACGCGCTGCTGCACTGGATGCACGCGGCGGTGGTGCGGCTGGAGAACGCGAAAGATGCGCCACTGCCCGCTGCCGTGGAGTCCGCATATCAGCACACCGCCAGTCCGGTTCCGGACCACACTACACCGTCGTATGGCGACAGTGACCCGGTGGTGCTGGTAGTCCGTGATGACGGCACACAGCGGATCACGCAGACCTCCATACTGAAACGCCATCGTCGCGGCATCTGGTCGGGATTTGCCGGGGGTATTGCGGCAACGCTGCTGGTCACGGCGATAAGCGCCTGGGGCTGGCTGAGCTGGCATGGCAACCAGCCGGAGACGCTGATTGACACCTCGCTTTCTCCCCTGCCGGTAGTACTGAGCGCCTCAGAACAGGAAGCGATGATTGAGGGCAATACCGCCGCGCTGCAGGCGCAGGGCCGGATGGCGACGGAGCGGACCCGCGACCAGCTGGATGAACTGGCACAGCTTTCCCCGTCATGGGCGCAGGACTATGGTTTTGCGCTGGTGGCACAGACGCAGCGCCTGTGGCCGCATCAGCCCGATACCGCCACGCTGGCGAAACAGTGGCAGCAGCAGGTGGAAGCGAATGCCCTGCCGGAAGCCCGTCTGCAGGGCTGGCATCAGGCGATGGTACAGCTGCAGTCGCTGACGAACAAACTCAACAGCACCGATATGCAGCGGGGGAAATACCTGACGGTCTCGGAGCTGAAATCGTCGGTGTTTGCCATCACGCAGACCCTGAGCCAGAACGTGCCGCTGGAAGAGCAGCTGCGCCAGCTGTCACAGCAAAAAAACGACGACGGCATCCAGCCCATATTGCAGCGCAATGCTGCTGAGCATCTGAACCAGCTTATCTATCGCTACGCAGCTACCCGATATGGCGGGAACAGCAATCCCCCCTGAGCATACCAATAATGACTCATATGAGTCAGAAAGTATTTCGCTTTGTCCGGTTTAAGGAAACCTATGTCCGTATTTTTCTCTCCCGAGTTCTTACTCTGTTTTATTGTTTTTTTTGGACTGTACTGGCTATGTCAGCCATGGAGTAAAATCCAGAATACGCTGTTGCTGGTAGCAGGTTACGGCTTTATAGCCTCTGTCAGCATCAGGTCTCTTTTAATTCTATTGATTTACAGTGTTCTGGTGTTGTTTACCGTAGGAATGGCGCATGAGAAAAGAACAAAAAGATACGCCACTCCATTTCTTATTTTCATTGTTCTGACATTTTTCATTGCATTTAAGTATTATTCGCCTGTCAGCGAATGGATACAGGAGGTCACTGGTGACTGGCGAAAGTATATTCCGGTTCCCGTACTGACCATACTGATGCCTCTGGGGTTGTCATTTTATTTATTTAATTCCATATCCCTGGTCATGTCTGTGGTCAGGGAGGATATCAGTAATGTCCGTTCGCTGGATATCATGCTCTACATGAGTTTTTTGCCAACATTTACAGCCGGGCCTGTTAATCGTGCAGTACAACTATTTCCACAACTGGAAAGTCAGGGAAGGCACATTATTGATTATAAAAAAGCACTGTTTTTAATTGTTCTTGCTATTATTAAGTTGTTTCTATTCAGTTCATGGTTGAATGATAACCTGGTTGCTGACGTTTTTAATGCTCCGGACACGGTAAGTGGCTGGAAGTGTCTTGCGGGCGTATTTGGCTGGGCATGGGAAATTTATTTTAATTTTTCAGGCTATACTGACCTGGTAACAGGAATGGCATTATTACTCGGCTATCGACTGGGGGAGAACTTTAAACATCCGTACGCAGCCAGGAATTTACAGGAATTCTGGCGATGCTGGCATATCAGTTTATCAACGTTTATCAGAGATTATATTTATATTCCGCTTGGTGGGAACAGGAAAGGGTGGCTACGCGCACAGGTGAATATTCTGGTTGCGATGGTGCTGTCAGGTGTCTGGCATGGTGCCGGATTAACGTTCATTATCTGGGGGGCATTACATGGCGCCGGAATGGTGGTAAATAACCTCTGGCGACGCTATCTCTCTGAAAGAGCCCGTTTTATAATACCAGGTATTATCGCCCGTTTACTTACCTTTATGTTTGTTTGTCTTGCGTGGATATTCTTTCGAGCCTCATCCGTCAGTGATGCATTACTTATTTGTAAAAATATCCTGTCTGCAGGAAACAGCACTCCAGAGGCAGGAACACTGGTGGCGCTTCTGCTATTTGTCTCGTTGATTGCAATATATCCTGCCATGATGGATATAAGAAATAAAATATCCACCATTATCAGCGAGTTACCATGGTATTTGCTGCCGCTGGTTATTGTGCCAATTCTGGCCGTGACTTTCTTTATTTCCCCTTCAGGTGTTCCTGGATTTATTTATGCAAGCTTCTGATTATTTCAACATGCTGAGCCGTTCGTTAAAGATAATTATCGTCATCGTCGTAAGTACCATGGGGATGTGCTGGTTGTATCAGCAAAACCTTAATTTGTACTGGACGTTACATTTTCACCGGGATGCCCCCTGGAGCGCAATGACCGCCGGATACTGGCGTGAAGGGGCAAAAATAATGAATGCAGCGACCCTCTCTGAACAGGCTTTTATCAGTGCCTTGCAGGGCGATGATGAGGGGCAAAATCCGCAGGTATCGATGGCGGAACAATCATCGACAACACCCACGGTGCATGATACCGGAAATAATCTATCATTACCGGTTTCCTCGCAGGAACCTTCCGGACTTCTGCAACTAAGTCGACAGGTAGCCATAACGCAATATTCAGGAAGTCAGACATTTAAGGCTCAGGCCGGTGCGACCGGGAAAGGATTTTCTGACTCAATAGCAGAGTCTCTTTACGACAATAGAGATAACCAGAAGCATCTGGCTATTCTTGGCAATGACAAAAAGGTATTACTGATTGGTGATTCCATGATGGAAGGTGTGGCCCCCAGAGTACTCAAAATCATTCAGGATCAGCATAATGCTACCGGGATTAACCTGAGTCGACGTAGTACCGGTCTGGCTTATCCCGGTTTTTTTAACTGGCCTGTAACGACGGAGAAAACCCTGAGGCAGACGCCTTCTGTCGGTTTGCTGGTTGTTTTTCTTGGTCCTAATGACCCCTGGGACATGCCTGCAGGAAAAGGAAAGCCTTTTCTTAAATTTGGAAGTGAAGACTGGGAGGTTGCTTACCGTGGTCGCATTGACCAGATACTGGATCTGACGACGGAATATCACATTCCAGTGGTCTGGGTTATGCCTCCGGCTATGCGTAAATTGAAATTGAGTCATGGAGTGAAATATCTGAATACGCTGTACTCGGCTGAGGTTGAAAAATATGGCGGGATCCTTGTGGACGTGAATAACGTATTTGATTATGGACCTGATAATTATGCTCCTGATATTTTAGTCCGTGGGAAAATGACACGTGTTCGGGCTGATGACGGTATCCACTATACCCCTGCCGGAGAGAATCTGATTGCAAAAGCTATCGTTTCACATATTCGTTTTGAACAACAAGAAGATCTGCCAACTGATGAAAAATAAACGCATTTTTATTCCCTGCTTACTTTCGCTATGTGTGGTGGCTACGGTGCTCACTTCCTGTCAGAGCACCGTTAACTCTGGCTCCGGGGTAACATCTTCCGACACTGGAGCGAGCGGACGGATGACCAACTATGGTGAAAAACGACTCGCTCATCTGTCTGAAAGACTGCAACAAAGCGATACTGAAACCACCCACATCATTGTCATTGGTGACTCCCATACGGCTGCTGATTTCCTCTCCGGACAACTGCGAACTCTTTTTCAGCGGCGTTATGGTAATGGGGGACCGGGGTTTGTCAGTCCAGTGAAAGTCCCCGGAAATCGATACAGCCACGTGAGCTACAGTAAAGCGAGCGGCTGGCAGCTTGAAAGCAGTCGTAAAACAAAAAATACGGCGTTTACCCTGGGAGGGAATATTGCAACACCGACATCACTCAATAATTTTGAAGATATTACGGTTATTGATGGAGAAACAGAACTTCAGGCACAGGCTCTGTATCGTTCTGCCGGTAATGCAACATTACAGTTAGGGGAAGAGACGGTTTCATTGTCAGATACCCGTGGAGGTTGGATGTTGTCCCCTGGAGTGCCGGTTCCCCCCTCATTTTCAGTCTCTCTGAAAGGAAATGACTCTCAGTTGGCCGGTTTCTGGCTTGCAGCCCGCCGTTCACATGGCGTGATTGTCAGTGCCCTTGGTATTAACGGGGCGCAGATCTCGATGCTTGATAAATGGGTGTCAGACTGGCCTGGAACGCTGAGCAGACTGAAGCCCGATCTGGTTATTCTTGCCTACGGTACTAACGAGGCATTTAATATTTCATTGTCAGCGGAGGAATATCAGCAAGCGCTGCTCAGGCAGATCACAAAAATTCGTCAGGCTGTTCCCGATGCGGCCATACTGCTTGTCGGACCAGACAGCAGCATAATGAATAAAAGTGCATCAGGTTGTTCGGCCCGCCAGTCGCCGGTGTTAAAAACGGTCATTGATGTGCAGAAAAAAGTGGCTGCGTCCGAACATACGCTGTTCTGGGACTGGTTTGGGTTTATGGGCGGGGATTGTTCTATAGAGCGTTGGGCTGACAAGGGGAAAGCACGACCCGACCTGGTTCATTTAACTTCTGATGGATACCAGGATACGGCGAATGCTCTGTGGCAGGATCTTGAAAAAACGATGCGGTAATTATTTCCTCATGGGGTTGTTATCTATCTGTACTGTCTGGCTCGTGAAAAATGAACGTTATATGTTGGTTTCTGTCCAGAGACTGAAAGCTTTTGTTAAGTGAATTTTAACAGGATATATATGTATTTTTCTAAAAACATATTGAAGACTTCTTTTTTACTATTTTCCGTGCTGTCAATAATTCAGGCCCATGCCATTTCGTATCCGTATAAAGTTATTAACAATATGCTGACTTATCAGAAGGACAGTAATGTTAAGCCAGAAAATCTGGAGGGGGCAAAAACAGACAGTTTCAATGTTATTTACAATGGCGATTATACTCATGTTATTCAGTCAGGTGGACACTATTTCTGTAATGCCACCCGTCTTCCGACATCGTTCGATCCTGACAACACTCGCTTTGATGATTTGTTTTTACTGACATCAGGGAAATCATGGCTTAACTGCAAGGAAATGAGTTTTTTAGTCAATAAAGATACTTTTAGAACATTAAAACACCCTTATTTTACCGATGGTAAAATAGTCTTTACTGCAGGTGGGGATATTGTCAAGGAAGCGGATGCAAGAACGTTTGTAGCATTATCTAACAATCAGGCGAAAGATAAATTAAACTATTATTTCTCAGCGATGAATAATGTGGTAATTCCTTACCATAAAAGTGTACAGGCATGTACAAGTAGTTACGGATGGGCAAAAATTGATGGAAAGTGGTATTTCGAAGGGAAAAAGAAGACAGAGGTAGAACCGAATTCCTTCAGATGTTTATCTTTTCCCCTCGCTGTAGATAAGCAGGGATTTTACACATCAGGAAAACTCGGTTATCTGTTTACAAAAAAGATAAAGACAACGTCGCTCCGCTTCCTTTCTGAGAATGTATTAACAGACGGGAATGATGTCTGGTTTTCTAGTGCTGGCATAATGAAACTGGATAGCCTGGAGCCAAAAGCAATATCGGTTTCAGGCATGGGTGATATTACGGTCTCGGATGGTAAAGCGTCATGGTTTTGCCCATCAAGTCATCAGAATGGTCAACCACTTTGTCAGCGTTCCGATGAGTAAATGAAAAAAATATAATTTTTATTTGACACGAGTAAGGGTGTGAATGAGTATCGATATTTATATACAGGCTGTCCATGAGAAAGCCCCTGGCTATTTCCCTTTATCTGTGGTTGACCTGGTTTTTGCAAAAGCGATGACTTACAGAGAATTATCCCGTAACGAATGCTCAATCGTTATTGAGTATCCGAGGAAAGATGCAGGGGAAGTTATTGAATATCATGGTAAACGTTATGTAATGCCTGATACGTCAAGTGCGGAATTGACTATTGAAATCACATCAGTTAACAACGTTGCGATGGTTTCAGGACTCAGCATAAACAGACCTCCTGCTCAGGATGATTTCTGGGAAAGTATATTCACCCTATTGACGATGACACACTCTGTATTATTTACATGCGGATATAGTCTAATCGTAGGCCAGGCAGAGACCATTCCTCATATTATTCCAGACATGATGGAGGCACTCAGTGCCCCTTGTCTTGTCAGTGACTATCATGAAATGACCAGTAAGTTATTTGAGTCAACATAAACTGACCTGAAGAAATTGATAAACCTTACCCATAATCATGGGTTTTGATAAATAGAACGACCTGCGAGTGACAGTTCTGGATATGGCTGTTTTATCGATATCTCCTTTCATGCCTGATAAAGTACCAGATGACCCGGAAACTATACGTTCAGACTACGTACCACGGTCACTGCTGTTCATTAGCAGAAATGTTGCAAAATCTGCCAGTCTTGCGTCTGCTGGTCTGGAACAGGTTGGGGCGTGATGGTTTAATGTGCTGAACCGTATAATGTTATCCTGACTGTCGGACAACAGTGCGAGAGAATAACAGGGAGAACTGACGGAAGTTCCCCCGTCAGTTCCTCCATCTTTATTTAACAAAGTCGGTTTAAAATAAAAAACATATATACTATCTCATTTAGTTTTCACAATTACTCTCTTTTTTAGGTATGGTTTCCATGAATGTGATGTATTACATAATTTCATTTGTTCTTTTCCTCTTAGTCGTCGCGTTGGTAGCTATTGCGACATACAGCAAAAAACTAAAAACTGCCAGAGTTGATGCGGCTGACAAGGCAGCGAGACTAGAACGTTATGCCTCTATAACTGATGCAGAATCTGAAGCTACGAAGATTATTGAATTGGCGAAGACCGCTGCGCATGAACTGGTCTCAGATTCACAACGTATTCTGGATGAAGCCAGAACAGAGGCAAGCGGTATTGTTGACTCCAGTGAGGTGGAGGCAAAAGCAATTTCAGCCCATGCAGATAGTATCCTTTCTGATGCTCGTATCGCAGCCAGTCGCCTGAATAGTGAGGCTCTGACTGCAGTCGAAAAACAAAATGCCAGGAAAAGTGAAATAGAAAAACAAATTGATGAGCTGCGTGCATCATATCGTGAAAAGAAGATTATTTTTAACGAGCTTGAAGAAGCACTAGCCATTTACAAAGATGATATGGATTTTGCAGAAATGGGCTTTTATGCTCCTCACTTTGAATTTGATACTTCAGAGGCTTTCCAGGATGCCATACGTGCCAATCGCCAGCGTCAGAAAGACATGCTGCGTGTAAAGGGTGAACCGGGGGCTATCTATTGTACAACTGAGTGGACGGTTCACGGCTCGAAGAGTGAAGGTAAGAAGATGACCACTCGCGGGATAAACATGACGGCCAGGGCATTTAACGGTGAATGTGATGCCGCTATTGCCAACACCACCTTTAAGAATGTCACTAATATGGAGTCGCGTATTTATAAAGCCTTTGATGTACTGAACAAGCTAAATGAAGTAAACACTATCCATATTAACCCAGCTTATCGAGATCTAAAGCTCGAAGAATTACAGCTTACATTTGAATATCGGGCAAAAAAACAACAAGAAAAAGAAGAGCAACGGGAAATTCGTGCACAGATGGCTGAAGAGCGTAAAGCTCAGGCTGAGATTGAACGTGCTATCCGTGATGCTGAAGACGAAGAACGTCGAGCACAAAAAGCGCTTGATAAAGCTCGTAAAGAAATGGCCGAGAAACTGGCGAAAATGACCGAAGAACAGGCGTCAAAATATCAGGAAAAAATTGATGCCCTACAGGATGCGTTGACTGAGGCGGAGCAGAAAGGTCAAAAAGCGCTGAGTATGGCGCAACAAACCAGACGAGGTCATGTGTATATCATTTCCAATATAGGGTCATTCGGCGAAGATGTCTTTAAAATTGGTATGACTCGCCGTCTTGACCCACAGGATCGCATTGATGAACTGGGAAGCGCTTCTGTACCATTTCAGTTTGATGTTCACGCCATGATCCACAGCGATGATGCACCGTCGATGGAAAATACGCTGCATCAGTATTTCAGCGACAAGCGCACCAATCTGGTGAACCGACGTAAAGAATTTTTTAATGTTACTCTGGCAGAAATTAAGGATGCAGTGTTTAAGGCTGCCGGAGATGATGTGGATTTTATCGAAACAGCGGCTGCACAGCATTTTCATGAAACGAAGGCGATAAGGAAACAACTGGCTGCAGAAGCTCAGGAATTAAATCATGAGGTTAAGCTCCCCCGATTTGCAGAGACTCTCTGATGTAGACCGTTTCCGGTATTTACTTTACCGTATTCGGAAGGGGATGAAGGTAAGAATTCCTCCATGTACTGTCTGGTATGACTTATAACCCGGTATATTCAATTCATGACACACGACGATAAAACACAACCCGATAATCATTTCTTACTGTGGACGGTGAAGGATTTATCCTTTCTGGAAAATAACTACGGCACGATGTCCGTGGCGGAGCTTGCCACCATTCTGAAACGTACCCCGGGAGCGGTGGGAGTGATGGCCGATAAGCTGGGCTGTCGGCGAAAAGGAAGCACGCCGTGGAGCGAAGCGGAAATGGAGATTATCCGTAAACACTATGCGCAGGGTGTTGAGGCTGAAGAGCTGACCCGACTGCTGCCGGGCAGAAGCGTCAGTGCGATTTTTTCACGTGCCATCATTTTAGGCGTACAGAGCGGTCGCTTCTGGCGTGAAGACGAACTTCGTATTCTGAAAGAACAGTACCCCCTGCTGGGGAAGGAAGTGGTCCACCAACTTCCGGGCAGAAATGAAGTCAGTATTCTTATCATGGCGGGACGGCTGGGTCTGAAGAAATCCCGTGAAAGTCGGGTCGGGTTTCGTCGCTGGAGCGATGAGGACTGGGCGCTGCTGGAGAAAAATATGCATCTGAGTGTTGCAGAACAGCAGGCCACGCTGTTCCCCGACAGAACCAACAGGGCAGTAGAAAAAGCACGGGGGCGTCTTATCCGCAGAAAAAAATCAGATGCAAAGCTGGAGTAGCGAAAATAATTCGCGTTAATTTTTGCGAACGACGGAGCGTATTTTTTCCATACGGCGGATAGATGTTACTTTCGCATTTCTCGGCAGATTTTCAAGAGCGTATCAGACAGTGGGTAATATGAAAATAAAATCAGGGATAATATTGACTCTATTGTTAGTGATGTTGTTTGTGTTTTTTTATGGGTATTGTAGATATAAGTCTTTAGAATCAGGGTATTATATCCCAACTAACATTAATGTTAGTTTTTATAACAAAATAAAAAAACAAAAAACAGATGCTAAAGGATGTTTTTTTTGTGAACAATATGTCAGCACAACAAAAAACATCATGAAGCATGTTTACTTCCATGTCACTTCTAAGAATGTACAATGGTACTATGATGGGCAGGAAAATATTAGTAACATTGTTAATAACAGGGTGAATATAAACCACATCTGGTACACTACACGATCAGGTTTCGGAGATGAAATTATTTTTACATCAGATGAGAAAAGTACGTGTGCTTTATTTTCTTGTCAGATGGTATTTGTGTTAAAAAAAACAGACGATAACTCTCAAGAGCTTGATAAGTTGAGGCAAGAATATGCTCACAGCCTTAAGGCTTTTCAGGTGAAAATTGTGCGGGAACGTGAAAGATTCAATAATACAGTAATGCCAGACTTTCCTGGAGCTATGTTTTCTGTCGTGGATGGATTTTCACTTAAACTACCTTTTTACATACAAGAATCAACTCAAGAAAGGCTGGGAGGTATTTATCGCAGGAAAATAGGAGGATTAATAATAGATAAAAATGACTCAGGCACGACTGTCTATGACTACCATGATCGACCTAACCAAACAGATGGTGAACTGGTTGTGGTTAGTGGGAAAAAAAATGATTTTAATATGAGTTCCTGGCTGGCGGGCCAGCGAGGTATCATTTTTAGCTCGGAAAATGGTGCTGTTTATTATGATCAGTATGGTGAGCTTGAAGTGATTTACATTCAGTTTAATGCGTCGTTACAACGTTACTTTATAGGACTTTCTCATGCAAGGTCCCTGGACGCTGCAGCGAAAGAGTTTTCCTTTTTACGTACCATGGATCCTCGTTACCGGGGTAAGAAGTGGATTTCACTTAGTGATATAGAACTTTCCAGAAGCGACCTGGAGGATAAATATAAAACAAAAGTCAGTGAGCTTTTAAATATTTCTGATATAGAAAATAAAATACAAAGGGATATTGATTTTAAATTTAATCTCAATAAAGAATTAAAAATGAAATTTAATTTAAGTCAAACAAAAAACGACAGTTCCGTCGTTATAGAGCCTTTTAGAGTGGCCGTGTTCTTCATGCTGGATAGAGATTTTGATTACATAAATATTGCAATATTTTCTGAATCAGTCAGGAAACTGATGGACAATGCAAAACGGATTAATCCTCAGGGGAAATTGTACAACGATTTTTTTGTTTATCAAAAAGATGGTGATGGGTTTTATTATTATTATCGATCACTGGGAAATGGAACTACGCTAAGAGTAACCGTTCCTGTCAGTGAGGATCATATGGTGGAGCGAATATTTCTTCTGCAGGCACTTCGCCAGATGGATAACAAAACCTTTTTACCACACACCGTAACAGCAAAAAGATGATCCTGTTTGATCTTCCTTCGTAGTCTGGAGTTATCAGCGAAATGCAGCAACAATCGCCGCCCCGGCGGTTGGGCCATTATCTTAAAAAATTCAAATACGGACAGTCTGTGTGTGTGTCGGATGTCAGCGGCATCTGAAGAAAGTCACCTTGGCGTACCGTGAAAACCGGCACACGTCTTTATTCCGATGAACCGGGAAGCTGGGGATTCATTCGTCTGCTGGATAAAGCGCTGGTGACGACTCAGGGCGACAACCTCTATCGCGTGGCCTGGATCACCCCGGACTGCGTGGCGCTGAACTACCAGTTGCGTACGGAGTTGGGAAAAGGGCCGCTGTCACAGCTCGATCTGCGTGGGTTTGTGCTGCCATCACAGATTTTCTCGACCGGTGGTATTGCCGCAGTGCATATTCGCACGGTGATCGAATCGCTGATCGACGTTCCACGAGAAAACATGATTGAACTGGTCGGAATACGCAAATAGACGAGATTTTATTAATGAAGATATTTATTATTTTGATAGTCGCATTTTGTTTTTCATTTAATTTTGCGATGGCAGAAAACGATAACAGTCCAGGAAAGAAAATATATTTCAATGGAAAGGAAACAGATTATAATCTCAGCGATTTTAATTTTTTCGGAAAAAGTGATGAACCATTCTGTGGGGGGGAAAGTGATGAGTATGAAGTGACGGTTGACCAGTGGATGGGGATTTATGCTGATTCGGATAACCCAACGCACTGGCAACGGGTTATTCCGGATGACTCATCTACCGTTCAGGGAGCGCCATGGTGTACTTTGCAACTTATAGAGAAAGATGATGATACGATTATAGTTAAAGAAAACGAACAGACACGCTGTATTGGGATACTTGCCAGTTCAGCAAAAGCAGGGACCATCCCTGAAGGAATGAAAGGAACATTGCTGGACTATGGTGATCACTATGGATTTTCTCCGCAGATAAAGAATATCGTCCTCAACGGTAAATTTCCTGAAGCATCCCGAACTGATCTTACCATTAGAACTAAAGAGACGAATGCGCATTCTGTTACTGATTTGAAGATCATGTTAAATGAAATTTATGCTCGTTATGGTTATATTTTTACACCAGGCGGAGCGATGGACCAGTACTTCAGAAAACAGCCTTGGTATAACCCTCAATATACAAATGTTGATGCATTTATTACTGAAACTGAGCATGATAATATCAAGTTAATAAAAGAGTTACTTACCACGGAATCACAAGAGAAAAAGGAGTTGTATATTAAGAATGCAACATCATTCTGTCAGGCATTGGAGAATAATGATATCAGATACGTGATGGATAATACATCAGTGAATCTGACAACTGGAGCAGATAATGTTATTGGTCATATCGGGTTAAAAAAAAACTGGAGCGAATACAGGAACATCATGATCAATGGCGTGGGAAATTGCAAGAGGAATATGGATAGTTACAAACACGCAATCTTTTTACGTCCTGAACCATTCGATATTTACCGCAATTCTTCTTTTGAATTTGACGAAAAAAAAGGAAAATATGTTTTATCTTATATCGAATTGGATTCCACCTGTAACAGGAATGGTGATGTTATCACATTAGAGGGTGTTTTAATTAAAAGAAAACACTCAGTAAATGATGGCAAAAACAAACACTCAGAAGAGGATTTAGAACTAAAAACTATAGGTCTTCAATGTGTTTCTGGTGTTGACATGGACAAACCAGGGTGGGACCGATACGTTCAATTGCTTGTCCCATCAGAGAAGTACCAGTCTTATGAACATATGATAGGAAATAAACTCACCTTGCAGGGTAAAATAGTCACTGGCAAGACAATAGAAAATTTCACGCCAGTACAGTTAAGTGTTGTTAATTAACTTAAGCCAGTTAAGCAAGACAAAACCACTTTCATCATTGCTGACGACTTAAAATCATGTTTAGCTTTGGTTTTTAGCTGTTAACTGAAAGAATACACTACAAAAAAAGAGTCTCAGTTATAAATACTCTCTGATATCAAAACATAAAGCATTTATCTTAATATAGAATTACTCCATTTACTAAACCAAAATACCAGGAAGAAGCAACCATGAAAAGAATAATACCATTTATGACTCTAATTATGTCATTAATTACGACATTGGCTGTATTTGCAAATTCAGATGAAACTCACAAATTAGTATTAAAAGCAGGCCGTGGTGATGCAGAGGCTAATCTCGAACTGGCAAAACGTTTAGAAAGTGGTATTGGCATAGAAGAAAATCTGGGTCAGGCATTGTTTTATTACAGGCGAGCCATCGCTTTTGGCAAATCAGAAGAGGCCAGTAAGCGATTCGAGGTATTGCGTGGCCGTTATCATGAAATAGAAACACAAGCCAAATCAGGCGATGTCAAAGCAGAATATGATTTTGCGACAATACTTGATGCTGATTCTGCTTATGAAAACTCTTATCCACGCCGTAATGAACCCAAACATACAGAGTGGTATCAGCGAGCTGCAAGACAGGGATATCGGCCTGCTCAGAAAGCGCTGGCTGCGGTGTATGCCAGAGGTGAACGTGGTAATCCAGACACAGAAAAATCCCTCTATTGGTATTCCTCCTGGGCACAATCTGGTAGCGCCAGCGATCAACTTGAATTAGCAAAATTGCTGGATGAGTATCCTTTCATGTTATTAAAAAACAAAAACGAATTAAAGGAAAAGTGGCTGACAGCCTCCGCAAACAATGGTTCACCGGAGGGAATGCTTCAGCTTGGATATTTTCTGCGTGATAAACGAAAAAACGACACAGAGTCTTATAACTGGTTTTTGAATTCAGCAAAAAAAGGTAACAAAGACGGACAATTTGCCGTTGGAATGGTCCTTCTTCACGAAGGAAAGAAAGATGAAGCGGTTAAATGGTTCGAGAAGTCGGCGAAAAATGGCAGCATGTGGGCACAAGAACGACTGGGGGAAATTTATGAGGAGATTGAGTCTGTAAATCCTGAACGTGCATTATTCTGGTATCAGAAAGCCGCAAACCAGGGATACACCTACGCTGCCTATAGAGTATGCCATTATCTTCATAACGGTATTACGGTAAAAAAAGATGCGACTACCGCCTGGGCATGGTGTTCAATTGGTGCGGATGCAACACCTGATTCAAGTAATGAGCGAGACATTATCGCTAAAGAGCTTTCTTCCTCAGAACTGAAAAATGCTAAAAAAATGTATGAGGAAATGAAATCCACACTTAACAACTAATACTGTGTCTGTATAAACCATGCATGATTAATATTTTAATGAAATAAAAAAATCCAACCAGGGCTGGAGCCATAAAATGACGTTGTATGATATCAAACCTAAATTTCAGAATTTACTTCGCCCCACAGTCGCCAGGCTGCATGCCATAGGGGTGACTGCAAACCAGGTAACTCTGTTTGCAATGCTGGCCTCAATCCTCCTTGGCGGCGTGCTGATGTGCTTCCCAGTCCCTCTGTTTTTTATCTCACTGTCGGTCTTCTTATTTTTCCGGATGGGGCTGAATGCTATTGATGGGATGCTGGCGCGAGAATTTAATCAGCAATCTCAGCTTGGTGCCATTCTTAACGAGGTTGGCGATATTATCGCTGACGCAGCACTCTATCTCGCGTTTGCTTTTGTGGCCGGAGTTTCACCGTGGCTGGTTGTGCTGGTGGTAATGCTATCCTGGCTGACAGAGTTTTGTGGTGTTATTGCTCAGACGCTGACGGGGAGCCGAAATTATCGTGGTCCGATGGGAAAAAGTGACCGTGCCTTTGTGCTGGGGGCTTTAGGTTTATTTATCGCACTTTGGCCGCAGTACACCATTGTTGCCAATATCATCTTTGGTGCCTCAGTAGGGCCGCTGGCCTGGACCTCAATCAATCGTTGTCGCAGCGCTCTGGAGGCCAAAAATGCCTGATTCTCTGCACAAGTTGTATTACTGCCTCAGTGGGATCTTCAGCGTGTTAGTGCTGGCGAGCGTTATTATCTTCGTCTTAAAAAAATGCCGCCCACAGCGTGACTGGCTTGAGCTTCAGCAACGGATCAACAGCTGGTGGGTCATCGTTGGTTTGTTTTCGCTGGCGATGCTTTCACCCAAAGGGCTGGCACTCACCTTCTTCGGATTTCTCAGCTTCCTGTCACTGAAGGAATATCTGACGCTGGCTCCGACTCGCCGTTCCGACAGTGTGCCGTTGCTGTGGATGTATGCTGCTATCCCGCTGCAATATATCTGGGTGGGGATGTCGTGGTACGGCATGTTCATTATCTTCATTCCGATTTACGTTTTCTTATTCCTTCCCGCCCGCATGGTGCTCGCTGGCGATACAAAAGGATTCTTACACTCAGCATCCGTCATGCACTGGGGCATGATGACAACGGTCTTTGCTTTAAGCCACGTTGCGTTCCTGATGATGTTGCCAGGCGTTGATACCAAAGCGGGGGCACTGCTGGTGATATTCCTGGTGGCAACCACAGAGCTTAACGATATTGCGCAGTATTTGTGGGGAAAATCACTGGGAAAAATAAAGGTCACGCCGAAGGTCAGCCCGAATAAAACGCTGGCCGGATTGCTGGGTGGCGTGCTGACCACCACGCTGTTGACGGCCATTTTCGGCCCTCTGTTGACGCCGATGAACTGGATCCACTCGCTGGGTGCCGGGGTGCTTATCGGCCTGAGCGGGTTCTGCGGCGATGTGGTGATGTCGGCCATCAAGCGTGATTTTGGTGTGAAAGACTCCGGGAAACTACTACCGGGGCATGGAGGAATTCTTGACCGCCTGGATTCGCTGATTTACACCGCGCCGCTATTCTTCCACTTCTATAACTACTTCTACATATAAGGGGAGCAGATGAACCGTTTTCTACGCTGGATCTTTACGTTGTGCATCGCGTACCCCGTGGTCTGGATTTGGCTGGGCGTTCGCGTGTCGGGTCGTAAAAAGTTACCAGTGGAAGGCCCGGCCATTATCGTGGCGAACCACAACAGCCATCTGGATGTGCTTACGCTTTTCACGCTGTTTCCACTTTCAACGCTGGTGAATGTGCAGCCCGTGGCGGCGGCTGATTATTTCCTGCGTAACAAAGTGATTGGCTGGTTCGCACTGAAGGTCATTGGCATCATTCCCGTTTATCGCGGAGCCCATCAGGCAAATCCGCTACAGGCCTGCGTCGATGCGCTGGCAGCAAAGAAAATTGTGATTATTTTCCCTGAAGGCACGCGCGGCGAGCCAGGGAAATTTTCAGAGATAAAATCCGGTATCTGGCACCTAAGCCAGCAATGCCAGGAGGTGCCGATCATCCCCGTTTACATGCACGGTCTGGACCGTTCGATGTGCAAAGGGCAGAAAATCCCCGTACCGTTTTTTATCGACATCTTCATCGACGAGCCATTGTTTTACGATGCGGATAAAGCAACCTTTAAACAATCGTTATTCACTCGTTTTGTCACATTACAGCAGCAGGCGACAAGGAAAATTACATGAGTCATGAAGCGAGTTTATTTCAGGAAAGCACAGTCCCCTGCCTGTTGCGTATTACCACTGAGCGAGACCACCCAATAACATTACCGAAGACCGGCTAATAACATTTGGCTGGATCGCTGAATAACATTTATGGAGATCACTTTTGACTCATTTTGTTATTCGGTGATCTGCATCGATGTTACTGATACATCACAGGTATGTTGAACTGTATCCTTTACCATCAGGCGAAGGATACCTATGCCAGCAGTTTCAATCTCTATGAGAAAACTCAAGGAAATACTTAGACTTAAATACGGCCTCGGTTTAAGCCACAGACAGATAGCCCGAAGCCTGGTGATTTCTCCATCTGTGGTATCACGCTATACCAATCGGGCTTCACAGCTTGGTATAAAGCAGTGGCCGTTGCCCGCAGAATGGGATGATGCAGCATTAAAGCATGCGTTCCTTCAAACGCAGGTGAAGATGAAAAAGCACTCCTTGCCAGACTGGGCTGCGGTACACAGAGAGTTGCGTAATAAATGCGTGACGCTGCAGTTGCTCTGGGAAGAGTACGGCGAGCGCAACCCTGGAGGATTTTACAGTTATAATCACTACTGCCGAATGTATCGGGAGTGGCTGAAAACGACTTCACCATCGATGCGTCAGGTCCATAAAGCCGGTGAAAAGCTCTTCGTTGACTACTGTGGGCCCACCGTTGACATTACCAGTCCCGATACAGGGGAAATAAGGACAGCCCAAATCTTCGTGGCTGTTCTCGGGGCATCAAGTTACACGTGGGCTGAGGCCACCTGGTCCCAACAGCTTGAAGACTGGGTGATGAGCCATGTTCGCTGCTTCCAGTGGCTGGGTGGTACTCCTGACATTGTTGTTCCTGACAATCTGAAAAGTGCCACGTCACGGGCATGTAAGTATGATCCTGACGTTAACCCCACCTATCAGCAGATGCTTGAACACTACAATGTTGCTGTCATACCGGCACGACCACGCAAACCGAAAGATAAAGCCAAAGCGGAAGTGGGTGTCCAGGTTGTAGAACGCTGGATCATGGCCCGTATCAGGCACGAAACCTTCTACAGCCTGTCGTCACTTAATCAGAGGATCCGGGAGCTACTGGAAAAGCTTAATAGCAAGGTAATGCAAAAACTGGGTTATTCGCGGGCGGATCTCTTCACCCAGCTTGATAAACCAGCGCTAAAACCGCTTCCCGAGGCCAGTTACAGCTATACCCTGGTGAAAAAAGTCAGAGTCCACGCCGATTACCATGTGGAGGTCGACAAACACTACTACTCGGTTCCCTGTTCG
This sequence comes from Enterobacter sp. PTB, assembly GCF_051130085.1. Taxonomy (NCBI): domain Bacteria; kingdom Pseudomonadati; phylum Pseudomonadota; class Gammaproteobacteria; order Enterobacterales; family Enterobacteriaceae; genus Enterobacter; species Enterobacter sp. PTB. The sequence goes on along the minus strand of NZ_JBDKEE010000033.1, from coordinate 1,333 downwards.
CTACTCGGTTTACAGCTTGAAGCATGGATCTCGGGTGAGCTGGTCAGGCTGTTCAATCAGGGGCTGGAAGTTGCAGTACATCCCCGCAACCGCAACTATGGCTACAGCACCCGTGAAGAGCATATGCCGGAAGCCCATCGCCAGCATGCGACATGGACGCCGGAACGGCTTCTGGAGTGGGCCGGACGCATCGGCAGTGAAACCCATGACTATGTGCTCCATATCCTGAACTCGCGGCCCCATCCGGAACAAAGTTACCGGTTCTGCCTGGGGCTTCTGAACCTGCACAAAAAATACAGCAAAGCCAGACTTAACGCGGCATGCGCCAGAGCGCTGAAAACGCAGGTATGGCGGCTTGCGGGAATAAAATCGATCCTGGAAAAAGGGCTGGATAAACAACCAGTCCAGGAAACCAAACCTGACCTGTTATCGACGCTGGAACATGAGAACGTTCGCGGCAGCAAATACTACCACTGATACGGAAGCCAATAATGAATCATCTTTATGAACAACTGACGGAACTGAAACTCACCGGCTTCCGCGATGCGCTGAAAAACCAAATCGCGCAACCTGGCGCATACCAGGAGCTGGGGTTCGAGGAACGCCTGTCGCTACTGGCTTCAGAAGAACTGACCTGTCGCGAAAACAGGAAAGCAGAGCGTCTGGTGAAACAGGCGAGGTTCAGACTCAGCGCCGAGTTATCAAAACTGGATTACCGCAGCAGCAGGGGCCTGGATAAGGCCCTCATCCGTTCACTCGGCCAGGGAAACTGGCTGACCCTTAAACAAAATATGTTGCTGACCGGCGCGACAGGCAGCGGTAAAACGTATCTGGCCTGTGCACTCGGCCATAATGCCTGCCGGCAGGGATACAAGGTCTACTACTACCGTCTGAAAGCGCTGATGGATCAGTGCTACCAGGGACATGCAGACGGAAGATACAGCAAACTTCTGACGAAACTAAATCACAGCGATCTGCTGCTTCTGGATGACTGGGGTCTGGAGCCCCTTTCGTCAGAACAACGCAGCGATCTACTGGAAATAGTGGATCTGATGTACCAACGCGGTTCAATCATCGTCGTGAGCCAGTTGCCGGTAGAGAGCTGGTACAAAATGATCGGCGACTCGACGCATGCTGATGCCATCCTGGATCGTCTGGTTCATGGGAGTATTAAAGTCGAACTAAAGGGAGAATCAATGCGAAAAATGCAAACCTCGTTGACTGAAGGAGATCAGTGAAGCTAACTTGAAAACGGTTCTGTGATGCTCGGCGCAACCGATTGTCAACGCCGCTGGATATAACCTTTTTTCACCGTTTTATTTTGATTGCCGCT
>NZ_JBDKEE010000032.1:0-39287 GCF_051130085.1 Enterobacter sp. PTB | reverse complement strand
GGCGCTGATTCATCTCATCGTGCTCTCAGTTCTGGCTCAATAGCCGCCCTTCACGCCTCCAGTGACGCCTGACAGTTCAATTCCAACTCACATTTGACTCAACTTAGGTGCAATATGCGCATTTACATCGACGACGGTTCTACCCATATCAAAATGCTGTGGGAGCAGCACGGCAAAACGTTCACTCATATAAGCCCCAACAGCTTTAAACGCGGATGGTCAGCCACGTTTGGCAACGGTAAGCCGTTTAACTATACCGCAGGCAAGGAGAAGTACTCGTTTGACCTCATTTCTCCCGATACACTCACCACCAGCAATATCGAATGGCAGTACAGCCCACTCAACGCGGTCGCTGTGCATCACGCGCTGCTGACCAGTGGTCTTGCGCCACAGTGCGTGGATATCGTGGTCACGCTGCCGCTGGCGGAGTTCTACGACGAAGACGCTCAGTACCAGCTTGATAACATCGAGCGCAAGAAGCAAAGCCTGCTGCAACCGGTGGTACTGAATAACGGCCACGTATTCACCATCACCCGCGTCACCGTGCGCCCGGAGTCTATTCCCGCCGGGATTACGCTGTGCGATCAACTCTCGGCTTCCAACTCGGTGCTGATTGTTGATCTTGGCGGAACGACGCTGGATATCTCGCAGGTGGCAGGCCAGATGTCTTCGGTATCGCGTATCTATGGTGATCCGGCGTTAGGCGTGTCACTGGTGACCGATGAGGTGCAGCAGGCATTGCGTAAAGCCGGTATGGCGCTGTCCCGCTACAACGTGGACCGGCTGATCATCAAACGTTTCGACGACACGTACCTGGCGAACAACATCAACGATCCGAGGGCTGTTGATAGCATAAAGCAGGCAATCCACAGTGGTATCTCGCGTTATCGTGCACGGGTACTGGAAGCGATTGATCGCTTTAAAGGGTATACCCATGTTGCAGTCGTGGGAGGCGGAGCCTGTCTGTTGGCTGAAGCTATTAAAACTCACGTTAATCTGCGCGATGATCGTTTCTTTGTTGCTCAGGATCCGCAGTTCGCACTGGTACATGGCCTGAAAGCACTGGGTTAATAAGGATGCCTAATGAGCCGAAGAAAAGTACTGATTTACCTTCGCCCTGAAACGCATGCCAGCGAACGTTTTGCGGATGCCCGGATAGAGGCGCATCGCCGCGGCGATCGCGGTGAGTTATCACGAACAGCGTTACTTGCAGGTATTGCGTTGGGCGAGATTGATAGCCGGTTACCGTCGGTACTGGCCGCATTGCTGGCAGATAACACGAGCCCGGAAACACTGCGCACTATGCTGGCAGCATTTCTGAACATCCAGCCGGGATCGCGTCAGCCTGCATCGGTAGTAGCCACAGTACCAATGCCAGAGGTAACGGAACAGCCCACCAGCAGTGTTTCGGCAAAGAATCTGGCGGGTTCTCTGCCGGAATAACTAAAATGCGATGTGATATCATTACACTAACAAGACTAAAAAAATCATGATCAGGACGCTCAGCCTTCATGGCCGGGCGTCCTTTTAATATTACGTTTTTTTCTTCAGTAGCGTCGTTAAGTCTGAGTCAGCTGATACTCGCGGAAAGGTTCAGGTAACAACCGAAACACAGCATACCCCTCATCATCCTCCAGACGTTCAGCGGTCAGATGACATTGTGCCAGCAAGGCAGGAATGCCGCTGATATCGCCGGTAAACCGTAATTGCATGGGCTTAATGAGTTCGCCCTTGTCAGTGAACGACTGATGCAGCGCCTCTTTAGGCGTGTAGATCGCACAGACGCTACCCGCTAGTTTAGCTTTTTCCTCCCATTCTTTGGCGGACACCAGCCAGTCGCTCCAGTCCATTGTCCGAAGGGTTTCGAGCATGTACGTAAAGCGAAACAGCGTGCTTTGCTCGTGAGTTCGCCAGAACTGGCAAGGCCAACAACGATCAGAATATATCATGCAAGGTGCGCGAGCCCCTCAGTCAGCCGTTTGGGGAAAGACTGGGCAAATTATTATCCGTGTATCGTCTAACTATTAATCAATCGCCATTACCCCTGAGATTCACACAATTTAGTGGCGATTCGAAATGATTAGAACATCCTTAATCGTTATAATGCAGGACTAATTATGAGCCTTTGGCTACCAAAAATGTATTAAAACCGGAGTTTTATCATGACAAGCACCCAACAACGCGCCGCACTGCAACGCCAGATCTGGCAGATTGCCAACGATGTACGCGGTGCAGTGGATGGCTGGGATTTTAAGCAATACGTTTTAGGCGCTCTGTTTTACCGCTTCATCAGCGAGAATTTTGCCAATTACATTGAAGGCGGTGATGACAGCGTCAAGTATGCAACACTCCCCCGGAGCGTCATTACCCCGGAAATCAAAGACGACGCCATTAAAACCAAAGGCTATTTCATTTACCCAGACGATTTATTTGTTAACATCGCCGCAAGTGCTAGTTCTAACGAAAAATTAAATACCGATTTGGCTGACATCTTCTCGGCTATCGAAATGTCAGCCAGCGGATACCCTTCAGAGAACGATATCAAGGGATTGTTTGCTGATTTTGACACCACCAGCAACCGGCTCGGCAATACGGTAAAAGACAAAAATACACGTCTGGCGGCAGTGCTCAAAGGGGTGGCAGAATTAGATTTTGGCGATTTTGAGGGTAGTCACATCGATCTTTTCGGTGATGCTTACGAGTTTCTAATCTCCAACTATGCAGCCAACGCTGGCAAATCCGGCGGTGAGTTTTTTACCCCGCAAAACGTGTCCAAGCTGATTGCGCAACTGGCCATGCACAAGCAAACCAGCGTCAACAAGATTTATGACCCGGCATGTGGTTCTGGCTCGCTGCTGTTGCAAGCCAAAAAACACTTTGACGCCCACATTATTGAAGACGGTTTTTGGGGGCAGGAACTCAACCACACCACCTACAACCTGGCGCGGATGAACATGTTCCTGCACAACATCAACTACGACAAGTTCAATATCCAGCTCGGTGATACGCTGCGTAATCCGCATTTTGGCGATGACAAACCTTTTGATGCCATCGTCTCCAACCCACCTTACTCGGTGAAATGGATAGGCTCAGACGATCCCACTCTGATCAACGATGACCGTTTTGCCCCAGCAGGTGTGTTAGCGCCCAAATCCAAAGCTGATTTTGCCTTTGTGCTGCATGCGCTTAGTTACCTTTCCAGCAAAGGGCGCGCAGCCATTGTTTGCTTCCCCGGCATTTTTTACCGGGGTGGTGCCGAGCAGAAAATTCGCCAATATCTGGTGGATAACAACTATATCGAAACAGTGATTGCACTCGCGCCCAACCTGTTCTTTGGCACCACCATCGCCGTGAACATTCTGGTGCTGTCCAAACACAAAACCGACATGACCACCCAGTTTATCGATGCCAGCGGGTTGTTTAAGAAGGAAACCAATAACAACACGCTCACTGAGAAGCATATTGGGCAAATCATGCAGGTGTTTGATAGCAAAGCAGACGTTGATCATTTTGCCAAATTGGTGAGCTTTGAAGATATTAAGGCCAATGATTACAATTTATCGGTCAGTAGCTATATCGAAGCCGAGGACAACCGCGAAGTAGTAGATATCACTGAGCTCAATGCCGACCTGAAAATTACCGCCGCTAAAATCGACCAGTTACGAGCGGATATTGATGCCATTGTGGCGGAGATTGAAGGTAAGGAGCTGAAGGCATGAGCGAGATGAGCTTTATGGAAAAGCTGCTGGATGGCATTAAAGTAGAGTGGAAACCTTTGGGCAAAGTGCTTGTTCGTACCAAGGGCACAAAGATTACCGCTGGTCAGATGAAAGAGTTACACAAAGATGGCGCACCACTAAAAATCTTTGCGGGCGGTAGAACTGTTGCATCTGTCGATTTTGACGATATACCTGCGAAAGATGTAAATAGGAAACCTTCTATTATTGTCAAATCTCGTGGCATTATTGAATTCGAGTATTATGACAAACCATTCTCCCATAAAAGCGAAATGTGGTCGTATCACTCAAATAATGACGGAGTCCATATAAAGTATGTTTATCATTTTCTGAAATTGAATGAACCCCACTTTCAGAGTATTGGCAACAAGATGCAAATGCCGCAAATTGCAACGCCTGATACTGATAAGTTCAAAATCCCCATTCCATGCCCTGAAAACCCCAAAAAATCGCTCGAAATCCAGTGCGAAATCGTCCGCATTCTGAACACTTTTACCTCTCTTACAGCCGAGCTTACAGCCGAGCTTACAGCTCGTAAAAAACAATACAACTACTATCGCGACCAGTTGTTGAGTTTTAAGGAAGGGGATGTAGAGTGGAAAACTTTGGGGGAGATTGGCGAATTTATTCGAGGAAAGCGCTTTACGAAAGCTGATTATGTTGAAGATGGCATTGGTGTGATCCACTACGGTGAGATATACACTCGGTACGGCGTCTTTACAACTCATGCGCTTTCTCAGGTCAGAAACGATATGGCCAAGTCACTTCGCTATGCGGAACCAGGAGATGTAGTGATAACGGATGTCGGAGAAACCGTCGAGGATGTTGGTAAAGCCATGGCCTGGCTTGGAGATGAAAAAGTGGCTATTCACGACCACTGTTATGCTTTCCGGCATTCAATGAACCCGAAGTTTGTTTCCTATTGCATGCAAACAGCATCTTTCATTGCCGAGAAAGCAAAGTATGTGGCCAGAACCAAGGTCAATACATTATTAATTAATGGATTTGCTAAAATCGCAATTCCTGTTCCGTATCCAAATGACCTTGAAAAATCGCTTGCCGAACAAGCCCGCATCGTCGACATCCTGGACAAATTCGATGCTCTTACCAATTCTATCAGTGAAGGTTTTCCACGTGAAATCGCATTACGCCAAAAGCAATATGAGTATTACCGCGATTTGCTTTTGAGCTTTCCCAAACCTGAAGAGGTAGTGGCCTGATATGAGCAAGACGCTAGCAGAAATCGCCCAGCAGCTTAAAGACGCCAATAAAAAAGTACAGTTGATCTATGCCTTTAATGGCACGGGGAAAACGCGCCTGTCGCGAGAATTTAAGAAACTGATCGCGCCAAAAAACGATGAAATCGAAGGCGACGATGCAGCAGAACAACCAGAAATATCTCGCAACAAGATCCTGTATTACAACGCTTTTACCGAAGATTTGTTCTATTGGGACAACGACCTGGAGCAGGATGCCGATCCCAAGCTCAGAATCCATCCCAATTCATTTACCGACTGGGTGTTGGAAGATCAAGGGCAAGATCGAAACATCATTACCAATTTTCAGCGCTACGCCAATGAGAAGCTAACACCAAAATTCAATGAAGAATATAAAGTCAAAGGCAAGGACGACAAAGAGATCACTGTAAAGGCTTTCTCAGAAGTGACTTTTTCCCTTGAGCGCGGTGATAATGAGCAATCCGGAAATCTGAAAATCTCTAAGGGTGAGGAAAGCAATTTCATCTGGAGTATTTTCTATACGCTGATCGAGCTGGTGATTGACATTCTCAATGTTGCTGAACCCTCTGATCGTGAAACCAACGTTTTTGATCAGTTGGAATATGTATTTATTGACGACCCGGTAAGTTCACTGGATGAGAACCATTTGATTGAATTGGCCGTAGATTTGGCCCAACTGATCAAGTCAAACAATTCTGATGTTAAATTCATCATCACCACGCACAATCCGCTTTTTTATAACGTTCTGCATAATGAGCTCAACAGTGATGACGGTGGTTACAAGAAAAAATGGCTTGATAAGTATCGGATGGCCCGGCTTGACGGCGGCACATTTCAATTAGTCCAGCAGCCCAATGATTCGCCATTCTCATATCATCTTTATTTGAAATCAGAACTCGAAAATGCCATCGAGAGTGGTCAGTTGAGCAAGTATCACTTTAATTTTTTAAGAAACATTCTGGAAAAAACCTCCACGTTTCTTGGCTATAAGAAATGGGGCGATCTGTTGCCAAAAACTGATGACGGAACAACCAATCCGTATGAGGCCCGGATTATTAATATTTCCAGCCACTCGAAACATGCGGGCGAAGAAGTGGCCGATCTCACTGAAGACGACAAGCGTATTTTGCGGTATCTGGTTAATGAAATCAATATGATGTATCGCTTTCAGCAGGCTGAAAACTAAAGAAAAAGATTTAGGGGTGAAGCATGTACGAATACAAGGCTGTTGCCGAATCAAATAGCTTTATCGTTCTCGATAAATACGCCAGGGAATGGCAGCTTAATGAAAGCTACCAGAGCGAAGGTGACCTGGAACGGGAGTTCATTCAGGATTTGCACAATCAGGGCTACGAGTATGAACCTGGTTTAAATACGCCTGAGAAGCTGCTGGCCAACGTGCGCGAGCAGTTGCAGACCCTGAACAACATGCAGTTTGCTGACGGTGAATGGATGCGGTTTGTGGAGACCTGGCTGGACAAGCCGAGCGATGGCATCGTCGATAAAACCCGCAAAATTCACAACGACTATATCCATGATTTTGTGTTTGACGATGGTCATATCCAGAACATTTACCTGGTAGACAAAAAAAACATTGCCCGGAATAAGGTTCAGGTCATCAAGCAGTTTGAACAACAGGGTAGTCACGCCAATCGTTATGATGTCACCATTCTGGTGAATGGCTTGCCGCTGGTACAGGTGGAACTGAAAAAGCGCGGCGTGGCGATCCGCGAAGCCTTTAATCAGGTGCATCGCTACAGCAAAGAGAGTTTTAACAGTGAACATTCCTTGTTTAAGTATTTGCAGATGTTTGTGATTTCCAACGGCACCGATAGCCGTTATTTTGCCAATACTACCCAGCGCAACAAGAACAGCTTCGACTTCACTATGAACTGGGCAAAATCTGATAACAGCTTGCTGAAAGACCTGAAAGATTTTACCGCGACCTTTTTCCAGAAGAACACCCTGCTCAATGTACTGCTGCATTATTCGGTGTTTGATGTGAGCGATGCACTACTGGTAATGCGCCCTTACCAGATTGCTGCTACCGAGCGTATCTTGTGGAAGATCAACAGCGCCTATCAGGCTAAAAACTGGAGCAATACGGAAAGCGGCGGTTATATCTGGCACACCACAGGTTCCGGTAAAACCTTGACCAGCTTCAAGGCGGCGCGCTTAGCCACTGAGCTGGAGTTCATCGACAAAGTTTTCTTCGTGGTGGATCGTAAAGATCTGGATTACCAGACAATGAAGGAGTATCAGCGTTTTTCCCCGGATAGTGTGAACGGCTCTGACAGCACCGCTGGCCTCAAGCGTAATCTGGATAAAGATGACAACAAAATCATTGTCACCACGATCCAGAAGCTCAATAACCTGATGAAGAGCGAAAACGACCTGCCCATTTACAATAAACAGGTGGTGTTTATATTTGATGAATGCCACCGTAGCCAGTTTGGTGAAGCCCAGAAGAACTTAAAGAAAAAGTTTAAGAGGTTCTATCAGTTCGGCTTTACCGGCACACCAATTTTTCCGCAAAACGCTCTGGGGGCAGACACCACGGCCAGCGTGTTCGGTCGAGAGTTGCACTCTTATGTGATCACCGATGCGATTCGAGATGAAAAGGTGCTCAAGTTCAAAGTGGACTACAACGATGTGCGCCCACATTTCAAAGCTATTGAAAGCGAACAGGACGAGAAAAAGCTTAGCGCGGCGGAAAACAAGCAAGCCTTATTGCATCCTATCCGTATAAAAGAAATTTCGCAGTACATCCTGAATAACTTTCGGCAAAAAACGCATCGCCTGCACGCAGGGGCAAAAGGGTTTAATGCGATGTTTGCCGTGAGCAGCGTGGACGCTGCCAAGCTGTATTACGAATCGTTCAAAGACTTGCAAAAAGACAGCGATAAGCCACTAAAAATCGCCACCATTTTCTCTTTTGTGGCCAATGAGGAACAGGATGCTGTAGGCGATATTCTGGATGAAAGTTTTGACGTATCGGCAATGAACAGCAGTGCCAAAGAGTTTTTAAGTGCTGCCATAGCTGACTACAACGCGCTGTTCAAAACCAACTTCAGCGTGGAAAGCAATGGTTTTCAAAACTATTACCGAGATCTGGCCAAGCAAGTTAAGGCTAAGGAGATCGACTTGCTGATTGTGGTCGGCATGTTCCTGACCGGGTTTGATGCGCCGACGCTGAACACTTTGTTTGTGGATAAAAACCTGCGCTACCACGGTTTGATGCAAGCCTATTCACGCACCAACCGTATTTTTGACGCAACCAAAACCTTCGGTAATATCGTTACTTTCCGTGATCTGGAGCAGGCGACAATTGACGCCATCACGTTGTTTGGCGATAAAAACACCAAGAACGTGGTGCTCGAGAAAAGCTACAAGGAGTATATGGAAGGCTTTACCGACGTAGTAACCGGTGAGGCAAGGCGTGGCTTTGTGGATGTGGTGACGGAGCTAGAGCAACGCTTTCCCGATCCCTCTGCCATTGAGAAAGAGTCCGATAAAAAAGCCTTTGCGAAACTCTTTGGTGAGTATTTACGCGTTGAGAACGTGCTGCAAAACTACGACGAGTTTGCCAGCCTGAAGGCCTTGCAGAACATTAACATCAATGACCCCGAGGCGGTTGAGGAGTTCAAGACCCTGCATTATTTAAGCGATGAGGATCTGGCGACGCTGCAAACAATTAAAATGCCGTCTGAACGGAAAATTCAGGACTACCGTTCAACTTATAACGATGTTCGCGACTGGCTGCGTCGGGAAAAATCTTCCGCTGAAAAAGAAAAATCGGCTATTGATTGGGATGACGTTGTCTTTGAGGTAGATCTACTGAAGTCGCAAGAAATTAATCTTGATTATATTCTCGAGCTGATTTTTGAACACAATCGTAAGAATAAAAGTAAAGCAGGCTTAATTGATGAAGTTCGTCGATTAATACGTTCCAGTCTTGGGAGTCGGGCCAAAGAAAGCCTAGTTGTTGATTTTATTAACCAAACCGACCTGGACAAAATTAGTGACAAGGCCAGTATTATAGATGCCTTCTTTGCTTTTGCACAGGTAGAGCAACTACGCGAAGCACAAGAGTTAATTGGATCCGAGAATCTGAATGAAGAGGAAGCTAAACGTTATATTACCACCTCTCTCAAACGAGAGTTTGCCAGCGACAATGGTACGGAGCTCAATGCCGTTCTGCCAAAAATGAGCCCACTAAATCCCCAATACCTCACAAAAAAGCAAAGTGTTTTCCAAAAAATTGCCGCGTTTGTTGAAAAATTTAAGGGAGTGGGTGGGAAAATATAGATACTTCAACTCATTATACAAAGCTGTGAGTTGAAAAGAATGGTAAGCCCTTTAAAGGGCTTGCCATTCTTATATATTAGCTCAGACCTGATCTGACAGTGGCTATTTATTCCATAGCGTTTTATGAATTTTCCCAGTCTGATGGTATTCCCCTACCAGCTCAATAAAATCTTTAAAATCCCGATTCTCTTCCACCAGACGGTTCACTGACTTCCAGTCCACGCTGGCACGTTCACGCGCCGGAATCAACGTCTGGCTATTAGAGAAATCATGTGGATTCAGAAGGATCACTCCAATACCGTGTAATGCACAGAGCATTTGAAGCTCGCGCTCCACGCTACGTTGTTTATCTTCGTTAATTTCAATCGCCACCAGATAACCGAAATGTGCCCAACTGGAATTGCTGACCGCTTGGAAGAAACATTCACGCACATTGCTACGGTTTAGCTGTTTTTTCACCTCAAAAGACCATAGCCGAGTTAAACGCCCTTCACTATGGCGAACACAGTTTTGAACCACATCGTCCCATTCTTTATCCAGGGGCTCCAGTGCAACAATATCGGGATATAACCAGTGGTTACCTCCCAGCCCTTTGTTATTGCTTGAGCGTTTATCGTCAATACGACGGCACAATAACCCCTCCTCCTGCGAGAGGTAATCAATCAGGATCGGATACAACGAATGCTCGGTAAAGCTAACACTTTCAACTGTTGGTTCAGGGGCTACATGAGCATCCGCCTGTTCAACCACAGATTCTCCCCAATAAAACAATCGTGGTCTTGGTTTATCACGCGTCATCACCTGCGGACACATAGCTTTCGCTTTAACAGTCCGACTGCCACCAACTTCAGCGGTAATTTGGCTTAAAAAAGCTTCGTCACTGGCAAAACGTGGGTTTTTACGTTTTTCAGCCAATTCTGCACCGTAATGGTCAATGATTTTTTGTGCCAATTGGCGAGCCGTAAACTGCTTATCGGGATTCGCTTGTAACACGTTGATTATCATCTGGGGACGACTTGTCATATGCCTTCCTGCTTTTGTACACACGGCTTTGCGTATCAGCTATTAAGCAATGCGTGATTACAGCTCCTGTGAATGGGCTTAGTTTACCTTTCAGAGTTAAAGACATAAAGCGCTGACTCCCGGATTATACTTGCCGCTTCAGTCAGACTCCAGTGCCCGTGCATTTCCTGAGCCAGTCCAGCCAGCCGCAACTGTTCCAGGATAAACCGGGAGGTGTGCTCACTCTGGCCAGTCATGGTGGCAACAGCCTGTAACGTCATGACCGGTGCATCACTGAATGCCCTGATAACGCTTCTGGCATCATCCGTCATTGTCATTTCACTCAAATTCATCGTGTTACCAATCTACAGAAAAAAATAAATCAGGGCGCCAGAGTGTAATCCAGTACGATGATATTCTGCAGAATCGGTCGAAATATCGTTTTAAGGTCATCATGTGAAGGATACGGCAAATAGCGCTGGCGTGCTGCCTCATCCGCAAACGTCATGAGCACGCAGTGCGTATAGCCTGCATTTTTACCTTCCGGACTATCGTTTACGCCCCATTCCACGCCTGTAATGCCTTCAACCCGATCGAGGATCGGCAGAAATGCCGATCTGACAGCCAGTATTTGTTCCGGTAGTGCACTATCAGTAAATGTAATAAATAAAATATGACGGATCATTATCTTCCCGTTAACCTGCATTAATAAATGGCCTGTTCAGGGGAGCCTCTACTCCTCACTATCGTGCTTGTTAATATTTACAAATTACCATAACGAACACCATTCCCTTTATTCCCTCCACATGGGGGTATCGGCGTAACAGGAAAGAAAAATAAAAACCATAATAAAGCCCATTTTCCTCGCAGACTTCAAAATAGAGAGAATGTGTTTTCTAAGTAATTCCTACCGTTAATAATGATTAAACCATTACCCCTTGTCATGTTCAGGCTTACCGCTATGCTTTTTAGCGTATCGTCGCAATCCCAGTCTCTCTGCCTGGTGGTGGATCGCACTGTTCGTCCTGCCGGGCAATACCCTGGTCAACTTTCTTCCCAGTATCGGGTAAAGCTGCTGAAGAATGCTGAGCTCCTCGGGTGTCCATATCTGCGCTCGTGTTAACCCTAATTTGGCAACCTGCGCCTCAATGGCTTTTCTGGAACGATGGGGCAACAGTGAATGAATGGCATCAAGGTTACCTGAGTTACCATAATGCCCGGTCAATATCGCGTTTTCCTCACGGGTCCACCTACTCAGTTGAGTTTTCCCCAGCTTAAGTACATTTGCCCGGTTCCTCACAGCACTGACACTTTTATCAAGGGCTGCAGCAACCTCCTCAACAGGCATATGACCATAATGCTCCCTCAGGAATGCGATGGCGTCAGGATGCCATTCCCGCACATCGGTGAGACCTGCCCTGGCCGCCTGTTTCCTGATAGACTCCATATCACGGTGCGGCAGCAATGCCCTCACCATGGCGATACCGGCACCATGAGAGTAATGTTTTTTCATGATGTTAATTTCCCACATCTCCCAGGGTTTCGCTCCCGGGCGACCAACACCAATCTTTAATGCCATCGACCTGACCGCAGCCACCCCTCTTCCCAGAGTCGTGGCTATTTCCCGCGCCGGGAGTTTGCCGTAGTGTTTCTCAACAAAGGCAATTTCTGCCAGCGTCCATTGCACATAGTGATTACGGCGCGTGGCACTTTTTTCTGCAGCACCCACTGATGATGAACCCGGTTTCATTTTCATTATTCAGTCACCCGAGCCGCCATGGGTAATCAACACATAACGGTTCTGCAACTGTCGCAGATTCTGTTCTGCCTGCTGCTCTGCGGCAGGCTGATTGCCGTTCTCTTTTTTTTGCTGTGACAACTGGCGTAACTGTTCTTCCAGCGGCACGTTCTGGCTCAGCGTCTGCGTGATGGCAAACACCGAGGATTTCAGCTCCGAAACCGTGAGGTATTTCCCCCGCTGTGTATCCGTGCTGTTGAGTTTCTCCGTCAGCGACTGCAGTTGCATCATGGCCTGATGCCAGCCCTGAAGGCGGGCTTCCGTCAGGGCATTCACCTCCACCTGCTGCTGCCACTGTTTTGCCAGTGCAGCCGTACCGGGCTGATGCGGCCACAGGCGCTGTGTCTGCGCCACCAGCGCGAAGCCGTAATCCTGCGCCCATGACGGGGAGAGCTTCGCCAGTTCATCCAGCTGGTCGCGGGTACGTTCAGTGGCAACCCGTCCCTGCGCCTGCAGCGCGGCGGCGTTGTCTTCAATCATTGCCCCCTGTTCAGAGGCAGAGAGCACGACCGGCAACGGAGAAAGCGAGGTGGCTATGAGTGTTTCCGGCTGGATACCCTGCCAGTGCTGCCAGCACCAGGCGCTCAGCGCCGTGAACAACAGTGTTACGCCGACACCTCCGACAAATCCCGTCCACACGCCACGACGATGGCGCTTCAGGATGGAGGTCTGTGTGATGTGCTGTGTACCATCATCCCGCACCACCAGTACCACTGGTTCACTGTTGCTACAGGGTTGCCCGGTACTCTCCGGTATCGCACGGGAGGTATGCAGGTATGAAGACTCAACGGCCGGGGGCAAGGGAGCATCTTTTGCGTTCTCCAGCCTCACCACCGCCGCGTGCATCCAGTGCAGCAGTGCATCCATTTTACTCACCTGGCGAAGCACCAGACGCTGCAGCAGGTCACACAGGTGCCGAAGTTGTTGCTCAAGACGATAAATAGCAGGCAGGTCCTGATGACTGAGGGTAAACCGGCGCAGGCTCAGCATCAGATGTTCACTGAGCCACACCAGAATGTCCTTGCGCACCGGCATCTGGGGAGGCCACATGACGCTCCACTGGTGCGTTATCAATGAATCCACCAGCTCCAGCCCCTCCGACAGCCCCGTGAGGCCGGAACGCTGCAGGCGGGCACAGCAAAACCACGCCGCCGTCTGCAGGTCGATGCCGTTATGGCGAAACAGGGTCACACATAACTGCTCCACGTTTTGCCAGTCCACGTCGGGTCTGGCCGGGTGGGTCAGCTTGCTCAGTTCATCGCGCAGTTGGGTGTATTCAGACCACGCGCGCGGGTCCTGGCCCGCATGCAAGGGCAGGTGTCGGGAAAACATAGTGTCAGTACCTTTAATCAGGAGGGAAGAATACGTTGTTGCTTCAGGTGGCGGAGCAGAACTTTGCCTTCGGACATAAACTCGGTGCCAAAGCGGACCAGTTCACCGTCCGGCATCTCAGCCTCGATGGCGTAGCGCAGCTCACCGGGCTGGGTCTGCTCCAGCATCACCACATGAATATCCTGAATGCGCGGCTCGTATTTCAGCAGCACAGTGGCCAGGGTGGTTTTCAGCTCATGGGCGGTACCGGGCATCCCCTGCAGAATGAGTGTCATATCCGGCAGACCATAGTCCGGCAGATGCGCCACCGAGCCAGCCCGGGTATTGAGCACCCGCTGCAGGTTATCCAGCACCGACAGAATGTACTGGTTTTCTTCGCTAACCTGCCCCAGGGGCAGACCACCGGCAAAATGTCCATAGAGTTTTTCGTACAGAGACGGACGGCGCATGTTATTTCCCCTTCAGCCGGTAAAACCCCACCCGGGTGATGTCCGCCTCCAGGCGCGGATTTAACCGGGTATCCGTCGCGAATGTTTCTCTTCCCATTCCAGGCGTTCTCCGGTTGGCTGCAGAATAAAGACCAGGCGATTAAACAAATGAATGTCGGTATAGAGCGCAAAGAATCGGCTCAGCATCTCACCAAACAGACAGATATCCCCGCGACCGGTGAAGCCCGTACTGTCCAGCGTCACTTCAATCAATACGCCGCGCAGCAGATAGCCCTGATGGAAGCGTTCAGTTTCGCTGTGTCTGACATCAATTATCGCCTCCAGCCGACGGCGGTTCATTTCCTCACCGGTCCAGTCATACAGCGCCAGCGTCCCGCGCAGCACCTCGGCGTTATCCATCATCGACAGAAAACCGGACCCCAGGTGGCTCAGTACGCGCCAGTGAAAGCGATCGCGATCCGGGGGATAACAGGGTTGAGTGGGCGCGCACAGGTTACGTACGGACAGGGCCACCTCTGTGCCTTTCACCACGGTATCCAGCACGCTGTTTTCCAGCGCCCGCCGGGGGAGCTGCCCGTTGGTGGCGGTCAGGCTGAGTGACAGGTGTTCATCCGGGATGCTCAGCGTGTCAAACCCCTCACCGCCCAGTATCAGCCAGGTGTTATGCAGCCCGGATGCGCCCCGGCGCACACGGGTGTGGTAATAATATTCCGGCGCGGCATGGCGCATCATCCCGCCCTTATGGCGAAAACTGGAAAATGGCACGTAGCGGTGTCCGCTGCCGGAGAGCACCGTATCTACCGAGTAAATTTCGGTATGGCCGTCCTGAATACGCATGGGACACAATTGATAGTCCGTCTGCAGGGCACTGATACTCAGCGGATCGGACTCCAGCGGAAAAAGATTGATAACCGGCACACTGTTCAGCTGCAGATGCCGCGCCTGGAACGAAAAGGGATGGTCCCAGTGTTTATTCAGCACCACGTCCAGCTCAAACCCGGAAAGTACTTCGGGTAATTCGACGGTTTCCAGCCCCCGCAGGCAGACCGACATAAACTTTTCGCGGAAGGTAAAATACTCCTGCAGCAGCTGCCAGCCAGCAAAACTGCTGCCGCCCTGCGGCCACAACCCGTCATCCTCCCCAAATCCCTGCGCCGCAAAATACCCGTTCAACGGACGACGATCCGCTTCACCGGGTAAACGCAGCCATATGTCTGCCACATTCAGCGTCAAAGCCTCGTGCAGGGCGCAGGCCAGCGCGGGATCGGCATTCAGATAGAGCGGCAGACGGGATACATCCGTTTTGCTCCAGTCGGCCAGTCCGCTGCAGGCGAAGCGCAGGCGGATCATGGCGCGGCCATCGGTGTCGTTTGTCAGCGTGGCCTGTTCAAGCGACAGCGGTAACAGATTCACCTCCCGGGTGGTGGTATAACGGCAGCGGGTGCCCTTTTCACCCACAGGGCGGGACATCACCTCAAAACCCCTGGGGAGTGTAAGGGGATCTTTCATGACCTGCCAGTCCGGGGTGAAGGCCACCACAGACAGCGAGGGAATGGCACGCAGATAGTGGGGCCAAAGCAGACTGACCAGCCCCTCGGTCAGTTCTGGCAGGTCATCATCAAGCTTCGCCCGCAGGCGTCCCATCAGAAAGGCAAACCCTTCAAACAGACGTTCGACGGACGGGTCGCGTGCACCGACCCGGTCGGGGAGCAGCATTGCTGCCTGCTCAGGGTGGGCGCGGGCAAACTCCTCTCCCGCCTCCTGCAGGTAGCGCATTTCCGCGTCAAAATAACGCAGGGTTACATCATCCATAAATTCATTGTCTCAAGGCATATTTACGTTGCGCAGCACGACGATGTACTTGTTCTGAACGTCGTTACGCTTTTTTGGGAAAAGCAGAAATGTCCACGTAGTATTTCTTATAATTATCAGGTGAGACATACACCGTTAAACTCTCACCTGAAATAAAAGGGGATGGGTCATAATAAAAGTTGGCGCTGGTGAAAACGTGAACCGTGTTGGTTTGTGGCTCTAACCACTGGCAGACAATATTCCATGGCGAACGACCATTAAAGCTAATGGAATCATTAAGCTCCACTGCAATAATTTTCGCCGTCAGTGGCTTGCCGCTTCGCATCAACGTACGGTGCTTGCTTCCTTTGTTCAGTAAACGTGAACTCACCAGGCCAAAAAACAGCAATACGCCCCCCAAAACACCGAGGACAGCAGGACCGAGATAGAGCCCTGTTACATCATTGATTTTCGCATTTTTGGCATCGCCATGTTGATAGAGAACATCGACACTGTCACCAAGGCTATTGCGATAAGAAGAGCTGCCTGTTGAGGATTCAAAGATGACCCTTTCATTCTGTTCATCTGTAAAAGTAATTTGCGGATACCAGACCGCCGATGAATCATGACTTTTACTGTAACGAAGGTCTGTTATTTTACCTGTGGAATGCAGTGCCGTACTCTGAAATAAGTAATCGGTGTAAGACAGATATCCCGCGCCCCCAATAAATACCAGACCAACCACTAACATAATCCTAAAAAATTTATTCATTGTCACTCCCTTCCTTGATTAAAAACCATTCACACTCAAACTTACATTCATTGACGTCATGAGTAAGCATTCTCACCAATCAAACTTGCCGCATTCCCATTAAAAAATAAAAAAACAAAAAATCACTTACAAATACAGCTCAGCAACAGGTTTGATAATTAATGGATTAACATCTGTTGTTTTATTTTAAAAGGGCACCTCGTCAGCGTTTATTCGTAAGTATCGGTCGTCACTGACGGAATAAAATGCGCCTTACACGGGCAGGTACTGGTGCTGTGCAGAGTTCCGGCCATGTGGCGATCGTGAACGATATCGCCCGGGATCCCCCCGGTGATTTTGTAAGTACCGGCATGTTGACCACAGGTGACCGGATCGCCCTCACAGGCTGCCACGTTACCGGGCAGCTGATGGTCGGCGGTGCCGCCCGTGATTTTGCCACCACAGGAGGTTTTATCCCCCTGTGCCAGGTAATAGCCAGTTGCCATTGTGTTTCTCCTTATTCAGTTGTGATTATCCACACAGTACGGCAGCCCGTACCGGATCGAGTGCAACCAGTCCGGCGAGCAGTGCCTCCATGTCCGGCTGCAGTCGCGTTTTCTCCGTTTCGCTGCGCCCGGCCTGCAAACGCAGTAGTTTGAGTTTCCGGGCCTTCACCTCAAACAGCAGCTCCGGCTCCCAGTGACGCAGCGTGAGGTCACGGGACCGGGTATGCAGTTCACCCAGCAGGTGCAGGGCCAGCGCGTTTTTTCCGTACTGTTCCGCCAGACGGGCCATCAGCAGTTGCATCAGCCAGCGGTCGCGGTCGGTGACCACGCCGGGGCGGTGCTGCAGCCAGCCCAGCGCGGCGTCCAGACCATCGCTGTCAGCCATTGCCTGCGCTTCGCTTTCCAGCGCCAGAATGTCATTATCGGTGTGGCTTGTGGCCGTCACCTGCTGAACCAGCATGTCACTGTCTTCATTCAGCACCTGCTGCTGTATCCAGCTCAGCGTCACCTCATCGGCGAAGGGGGTGCCGTCACTGAAGGTGAGGCTTTCCAGTCCGGGCAGACGGCGCAGTAACCCCAGCAGGTCGTTGCGGACAATATCGGCCAGTACGCTGTCGTTGCCGGTGTTCACCAGCGCCTGCCAGACGTACCACTGCACGTCCAGCCACAGATGGTTCACGCCCTGCATAAACAGGTCGTCGGTGAGTGCCCGCAGTTCCGTCCATGACTGCTGCAGAAAAAGACGCTTCAGCTGTGCACGGTGCTCCGGTTTCGGTACCGCCAGACGGGTTCTGCCGGAGGCGTCCAGCGCCGGTAACTGGTTAACCGGTGCCCAGCGTACGGCCTTCATCAGATGATGGCCTGCGAGCCATCCCTGCGGCTGTTCACGCAGCCAGGCCGCCATCAGGCGGGCCTGGTCGAGCAGCTCGCGGCTGTTGGTGATTCGGGTCGATACGGATACTCCCCCCTGTGGTGAGACTGTGGCATTCGTTACTGTTTCTCCGGCAGACAGGGGCGACGGGGCCGGTGTACCGCCGCTACGCTCAAGCCGGGTCAACAACGCCAGGCTCAGCCCAGCAAACGGGGACGACGCCACCTCTTCGGGCAGCAGCGCGGATTCCGCCAGCAGCAGGGCCCCGGCAATACGCTGCGTCATGAGCACATCCGCCTCCGGCCAGCGGGTGAGGCTGTCGAGCATTTTCGGGCCGGATAGCCATTCCAGCGCGCTTTTACGACTGGCCGCACGCTGTGGATACAGGTCCGGGCCAAAACGCTGCAGCAGACCGGCCATCAGCTCCAGCCCTTCCGCCAGTCCGCTGTCACCCTCCTCCTGCAGACGAGCCCAGGCACAGAACGTCGCCACGCGAATATCCTTGCAGACGGTGGTCAGCAGTTTTTCGGCCAGCCCGACAATCTGCGATGTATCTATCCCGGAGAGGCGGTTGATTTCCTCGCGAAGCTGCTGAAAGTCATCATCATACGCCGGGTCTTCCCCGACTGGCGCAGACTCACTCAGCGGCAGAAGCCAGGTATTCCAGCGCTCTGCGTTTATTTGTGCCTGACGCCTCAGCAGGTCAGCATCCGCCTGACAGACAACCACCAGTTTTTGAAGCGTACTCATGGCACCATCCCGTCAGTTTCATCATCATCGTCATCCGCCTGTACCTGGGGGGGCGTAGTGCTCCCTGCCAGGAAAATCTGCTCCGGCAGGGTAAAGCCGCGCAGGGACAACAGCGCCAGCGGGCCGCTGCCAAGTTGCGGGCGCAGCACCCACTGCAGGGTGTTGCCGTCTGGGGCTTTCATGCTAAGCATCCAGCGGTGTGGGTCAAGCTGCTGGCGCTGGCTCTGGTCCAGCCAGCGGATAAGCCCCCATATCCCGCTGTAATCCCCGTAGAGACGTGAGCCTGTGGTAGTGGTACTCCAGGTCAGCATGGTGCCCGGGCTGTAAGTCTCGCCCGGCCAGTGAAACGCCTGCCATTCCGGAAGCTGGTTAAAGTAGTGCAGCACCTGCCCGTCAACGGTGAGCGTTGTGTCAACCACCCGGGGCACAGGCCGGGCCTGCAGGTCAAAACTCAGCCCCTGGCCGCCGTCGGCAAACAGCACCGCCGAGAGACCGCTCAGTTCATTGATGGCTTTCAAAAACGCCAGGTTCACCGTCAGCCCCTGGCTGGCTGATTTATCCTGCACCCAGCGGTTACCCTCCTTATGCAGTACCCCGGCAAGCTGGCTGGTTAAAAAGGTGTCGATACGGCCGCTGCCCTGGCGGATGTATTCCGCCAGCTCCGGCAGCGACGCATCGCTTCCGGCAGCCACAAACGGATAGCGGCCGTCAAAGGCCGCATCCCAGCCGGTAACCACCGAACGCCGCCACTGGTCGTTCAGTCCTGCTGCAGACGGGCGGAGTACGTTTTCCCAGGCCTGGGTCAGCGGTCTCACAAATACCGTCTGTCCGAAGCTGTGCCACTCTTCTCCCAGCCCCGCCGCCATCAGCGTGCCGTACTGCTGTGTATCAGTGAGGTCCACGCTTTTCCCCTGAAACACCGTCTGTGCCAGGGTCTGCATCATCGCCTGCGGGTCCGGTGCGGTTGCCACCTGCTGCAGATGCAGGCGTACCCGCGTGACCTGCGTGAGGTACTCTGCGAGGGTCAGGGTACCGCTGGTGCTGACGGCACCGTCGACGTTGTTTTTGCCGGTCAGCGCCAGCAGCGGCCCGAAGGTCTCCTGCAGCGGTCCCGTGGGTCCGGCACTCTGGTCAATGGCGGGGATATCGTCACGCTTTATCAGCTTCTTCGCTGAGTTCATCAGCGTGTCCGACAGCCCGGTGCCCTGCTGACCAGTCTGGCCCTGAGTGCTCAGGGTGTTCATCAGCGCAATCAGCGGTGACTGACGCACGTCGCTCATCAGCGTCAACTGGTCGGTCACGTCAGCAATGTTGCGGGCAGGTACCCAGCGCAGGCTGTTGAGGAAGCCGAGCCAGCTTCCGGCAAAGTCGGTGAAATAACGTTGCGTCAGCCTGGCCTTCAGTGCCTCCGGTGAAACGTCGCCGGTCACCGGTTTACGGCTGTCGCTGAGCACCCAGTCAATCTCTTCGCGACGGGCAGAAGCCGCCTGGTCAATGGCGTCCTTCACCTCATTTTCCCAGGCCCGGCGGGTGAACATCCCCGGCACACTCTCTTTTGTGGTAAACAGACGACCGGCCTCGGTACCGGCCGTCATGTCCTCCAGCGTCAAATCGGTGTAGTTGTGACGCACCTGCGCGAGGATATTTTCATACAGGGTGCCTTCGGCGTTGCGTCTGCCGAGCTGCTGGAGCAGGCTCTGGCGAACCTGCGAGACCAGCGCTGCATCAGGTTTTATCGCCATCTCAGGGTGCCCGGCCAGTTCAGCGGCATAAAACGCCCATAAATCCGGGGCCAGACTCTGCCACAGCCCCGGCGAGATACCAGGCCGTGCGGACTGTACGGTTTTCATCGTGGCAGCATAAAACGCCGCTTCCGCTTTATCGGGGCGGCTCATCATCAGTAAAGCTTTCAACTGGTCATAGACGGGCTTCACCTGCTGTGCGCGCAGCGGGCTTGCCGGAGGCAGGTCCGCAAACTGACGCAGTTTCTGCTGCAACGCCTGCGTGGCCGGGTCACGCAGCAGACGGTTATTTGCCTCGATATACCACGGCATCAGGGCGTCGAGCAGAGGTTGTGCATGATTCAGGCCAGAGCGCTGATACCAGGGGGCACCTGATCGGATATCGTGCTGCAGACGCCCGGCCTGATTGCGCAGGTCGTGCAACGCGGTGAGCTGCGCATCCGATACCGCCGGATGCGCCACCAGTGCCCGCGCCCGGTCCGCGACCAGGATAATCTGCTGACGGTTGAGGACAAAGGAGAGCACCATGCCCGCTGCACAGCAGCCGGTTGCCAGCAACACTGCACGCGGCAGCCAGCTTTCGCGTGCGGTGACAGGACGGGAGCCCCGCACCTGCTGACAGGCCGCAGCAATACCCGGCCAGAGCGTTGAAGGGGGCAGCACATGCAGCGCGGTGACCGGTTGCGCCTCTGCGGCGGCAGACTCCGGCAGACTGAACATCACGCCGCCCAGTGGAACCTTCTGCTGTGAGGCGTAATACCACGGCACCAGACGCTGCTGCCAGTGTGCAATTTCCCCGTCCGCCAGCGACTGTGCCAGACGCAGAAGAAAGTCATGATGTGGATGAACCGCAATCTGCGCCATCCCCTGTTCACGCAGTTGTGGCAGCAGCCCGGTCAGCTGTGCCGCCACCTCGTCTGCAGCGGCCTGACGGGAAAGGGAAATTCCCACCGGCTGGGGGACACGTCCTGCCTGCGACCATTCGCTTTTACACAACTGCCAGAGCCAGACCGGCGGCTGATAGCGCAATAATCCCCCCACCTGCTCCAGCCAGCGTAAATCCGCATCGCTGAGCGCCGGGGTCATTATCTGCTCAGGGCCCAGTACGCGAATAATGCCATCGAGCGGACAACCGTAACGCAGCTGGCGCAGGGCGGTGAAACGCTCACTGTCCACCGCCTCAGCAGGGTCACCACCGTAAATCAGCACGGTGCGGTTACCCTCCTGCCACTGTGCCGCGACCAGGCCGGGAACCAGCTGACTGACGGTGGCTTCATCACCGACCACCAGCAACAGAGTGACCTTATTACGCCAGAAGGTGTGATAGCGAAAGCGCAGGTGGCTGCGGAGAGGGCTGATAATGCCAGTATGACGCTTTTGTTTTTTCCCGGATGCAGGCACTCTGCCAGCGCCCATTTCATCTATTTTTTTACGGATAAAAAGCTGAGAGGCAATATAAATCAGGGCAGCCAGGCACAACGTAATCACCCAGGCAATCGCCCCCATAATGAGAATGAGCCTGATAACATTCCATTGCGTTGAACAGTGGGTTCCCAGGCACCAGTAGAGGATACCTGACAGCAGCACGAGCAAACTCACTGCCACGACGACCAGCATACCCGTTGTTGCCACGGAAAACGTGGCGTCGTTATTTTTGTTCATATCCATGGGGCTTAACAATTCCAAGGGAAAGAGAATGTTGTGGATCTTTGGCTATCCAGCCGCAGGTGGTACGCTGCGTTTCCGCATAAATTACCGCCAGCGATATCACAATCAATGCTTCCATCGAACCGACGCTTCCCCAGTTCATATCCTGCACATGTTTCGAGATATTCCAGCCGCTTCGCTCCAGTCCCTCGACGTCAGGTTGTGAGAAAAGCAGACAATGTTCCGGAGGTTGTTCACATTCACTTTGTAACAGAACGCGTTCGAATACGGGCTCCGGCGTTTTATCATCAGGCGGGGAATAAACTTCACCGCGATTCATCATGACCGAACCTTCCGGGCCGACCACCCACAACACGGCGGATTCTCCCGCTGGTTGATTGCTGTTTTTTTCTGCTGACAAGGACTGGCAACCCGCTACCATGATGGTGATGTCATCAGGGGAGGTATTGATTTCAGCAATAATGGTGGAGAGTGAAGCCTCACCCATCCAGGGACGGGGGGAGTCCGGCAGTCTCAGCGCCGGAAAGGTTATCGCCATCTGCGCAACGAATGCCTGCCATGCCTCATCGCTTCCCAGCCAGTAGCAGACATCTGGAACAACATCATATTTGCGCGTTTTTTGCCACTGCAAAACCAGCATGGCGGCAAGATGCTGTTCCCGGCTATTGACTGATTCTGACATCGCCATCGACACCCTTAACGCATCCCCGCCGCTTTCTTTTCGCACTACCGGTAAAACATGGGCATTGTTTAATACCCGTAACCAGTCGTCAGTTTCGCTGCCCGATGGTCCAATCAATACGATGTCCCTGAAAGCCAGCGACTGGCAGTGTCGGAGCCACCATTGCTGCTGGTGTTGTTCAACCAACGCGTGGTAAAAATGCGCATTATGGTGAGCAAACCGAGAGTAAAGCAGACGGATAAGCCAGAGCATGACAACAAGTAGCAGGGAAAAAGTCATACTCGTTATCACGATTACCGCATCTTTGTGCAACAACAGCGTCAGACCTGCGCTGAGTAACACCAGCAACGCCCCGGCGGCCAGCCAGCGCCTTACTGAGGGAGGCTGCGAAATATTATATTGCGGATACACCGGCACTGGCCTCATTGCGCAATCTCGCAATCAGGAAAGGAACTGACCAGAGTACATCCGCAGGCACAGCGATGCCCGTGCATCGCCACAGGTTTCCCCTCAATATCCGTGAGCGTACTGCCTTCAGCAATCGTGGTCATCCCGTGCTTATTACATTTCACCGCATCCCCTTTACAGGCGACCCCCTTGCCAAAGCAGTCATAATGACCGCCCAGTACGCAACCGCCGTATTCACGCAACGCGTCACCCTGACGAATAACCGCTTTCATCCTGTTTATCTCACTTTACTGATTTATCTGATAGGGCCGGGCGACGACAGCTTTTGGAGCTGTCACCCTCCCGGGGATTAAAGTAAACGAGCGCCAGACTGTGTCAGGTGCTGATCCACGGCTTCCAGCATGGCCTTGTGTCTGTCAGTCGCTATCTGTTTACTTTGTTGCGCAGCCACACGGCCCGGTGATGTCCCCGGCGCTGACATGGCTTCAGGGGAGAGGATTTCCACCCTGCCGGTACTTAAATCTCTGACTTTATGCACATCCACAATGCGCCCGTTCTCTTCCCGGGATGACACGATATACTCCGCCTTCGCAGGGGGGGATTCAGCCCCCAGCACCTTGCCTTCAACACTGATAAGCTGTACCTGCTTGTTGGCAAGATCACCAAAGTAAATCATCCGATAGCGGAAATAACCGGCCCATAGCTCGCGCCCCCCCAGCGTACTTTGCATAAACCAGGCTCGGGAGTCGTGAACTTGCTCATCATAAAACGCCAGCAATCCTGAGCCAGGCATGGTGTGCGTTCCGGTTCCCAGGGAGTCTGTAAACATCTGCCGATAAAGCGCATCACCCTGCGTTTTCATTTGCTGGTATTCGGCTTTTTCATCATCACCGCTGAGCAGATAAACCGGGTATTTCAGAGTATCATCCAACAGAAACTGCTTTATTCTCTCTCCGGTAGAACCGTTAATATCCCGCGACCAGTTGTTGTAATCTTCCGCAAATTCACGGGCCGCCTCGCGCAACTGATACTGCGCATTGTCAGGATCATATTGCGGCAGTCCACGCGTCACCGCGCTTTGCCAATTCGGGGCATGTTTATCAATCTTTTTGCGCGCATCGAAACGCGCCTGCTGTTTGATATCATAATCCTTCTTTTGGGTCTCAAGCTCCTGTGCCGATGGATGTGTCGCACTGGTGAAAAAGGACTGAGTCAACAGGCTGTGATGCGCATAACGACCGATACGCCAGGCGGTTATCCAGGCCATCTGACTGATAAGCGCGCTTTCCAGCACATGCGGCATCTGGTAGGGCTGATAACCGGCGTTGGAAGCGTCTTCGTTCGCATCCGGTCCTGAACCGGAGCCGAGCAGCGTTTTTCGCCAGAGGTTGAAGCGCTGAACAAGTGTTGAATCAACATCAAATTCAACAACAGAAGCACGTGACATAGCCCTTGATGGCTGAAGGCTTTTAATCAGAGGAGTAATTAAATCAGGCAACACCGTCAGCGGTGCCCCGGCATCAAATGCGGCCAGATACATATCGTGCAAAACAATCTGCGATAAAAGCTCTCCGACACCATTACGGGATTTGCCCTGGTCTCCCGGCGGATAACCGCCGCCGACATCCGAGTGCATCCCCGGATACACCACTTCCACCGTGTTCGGCGGATAATCACCATCTGGTCTGCGTATCGAATCCAGCGGGAAACAGAGCCGCTGTTCGTGGGCCGCAACAAAATGGCGGCAGCATTTAATAAGCCCCGGGAAACGCCCCTCATCCGGTAACTGCTGTGTGCCTGCCGCCCAGCCCATATGCCCGGTCGCCCCCGGTGCAATATGTGCAATCCCGACAGAGGGCACCGTATCCATGATACCGAGAAATTCCACGCTGACGGGAAGGCCCAGCAGCGTCATGTCCTGCTGTTCACCCGGCTTCGGTTTTTCAAACAACTCCGTCAGCCAGTTCACAAAGGTACGGGCTTCTGCGGCTCCCCGCGAAAAGCCATAGACAAACAGTTTAATGTTTAAAAGATGTGGTCTGGCGTTCTGCACCTGGCTCTTTAAAGGGGCAAGCAGATTGTTAATCGCGTTACGACGGTTGACTTCTCCCGTAATAGGCCAGTGAGCACGCATATCCGGTAACAATGAGCGGGCTTTATCATCACTGAGGCGTGAGTGTGTCGGGGTAATGGCATACATCAGCGCATCTACCAGACGCAGCAACGCCCAGTTTATTCGGTCCTCTCCGCCAGCGGCGAATGCCAGACCGTCAGTGGTGTAATCAAATTCGTTGATTTCAGGGAAGGGTGTTCCTACTCCGGGAAGGTAGTAACGAAAATGCCCTTTATCTTCCGCATTCTGATAAGTTGCGTGAAATAGCTTTGCAATATTAGTTGGATGTGCAGGGGAAGCAGAAGTATCATTCTTTTCATTATTCCCCGTGCCATCGAAGAACAAGCTTATGTGCAAACTCTGGCTGCAGGTAAATGCAACCCGACGTCCGGACTGTTCGCCGAGCAAAATTTTATACGCATCAGCTTCACGGATTTGTTTTTTGTAGTTGGCGTTAACCTGTTCGGCCGTCAGGGGGAGTCGCCCCCCCTCAGGAAATACGGGCGGTGCCCAGCAGGGTAAACCGGGAATTACCTGGGACATTGTGCAGGCTCCTTCATGTCGAGCGGTTCTTTAATCGGATAATCGGGGGTGCCATACCCCACGCAGGACGTGGTCACTTTTACCTGGTTACACGGCAAAAAATGCACCGTCATACCGCAGGTCTCGCTGTATTTGGGTATATCGACGATGGCGCTGTGTTTTTGAAAACTGGCTTCAGTTTGTTTTTTCCATGCATTAAACTTATTCCTGTCTTTATATCCGGGAAAGGGAGGTGCCGTATTTGGATCAACCTCCCATTCCACATGTGCTTTCAGACCGGGGATCCATTTTCGGGGGAGCATGACACAACACACACCTCCACCTAGTCCAGTAGCACCATAACCATTAACACTGAATCCATTTATCGCAATCCCATTAACATGATTTATCGCTCTCAAATCGCCGGCGTTATAGTCATTACTTCCTTTTGCGCATCCCGAGGCAGAAAACACAAAGAGAAATGTCAGCACGCCTTTAATAACATCAGAAAATATAAAACATCTTCGCCAGTTATTTATTTGGGACATTGTGCAGGCTCCTTCATGTCGAGCGGTTCTTTAATCGGATAATCGGGGGTGCCGTACCCCACGCAGGACGTGGTTACTTTTACCTGGTTACAGGGTAAAAAATGTACGGTCATACCGCAGGTCTCGGTGTATTTTGGAATATCGACGATAGCGCTGTGTTCTTGGTATTTAGCTGCGTGTAATGCGTAAGCTTTACGGAATTCATCTGTTCCCAGCGGGGGTAAATGAACATATGGGTCTGGATCAACCTCCCATTCCACATGGGCTTTCAGGCCGGGTGTCCATTTGCGGGGGAGCATGATGCAGCAGTAACCACCACCTAACCCAGGGGCCGAATAACCATTAACGCTGAACCCATTTATTCCAATGCCATTAACATGATTTATCGCTCCCAAATCCCCCGCGTTATAATCGTTACTGCCTTTGGCACAGCCTGAAACGGTAAACATAAAGAGAAGTACCAAGGCACTTTTAATAAGACCAGAAAACATGAAATCTCTTCGCCACGTATTTATTTTGGACATTGTACAGGCTCCTTCTGTTTTAGTATTTCATGTCAGGAAAGGCGGTTTCGCTGTGTTTGATATAATCCTTTATATCCCCTGTGAAATTGCTCTGACTTGCATCCAGAACAATGCGCAGATAATGCTGAAAATACGCTTCCTTCGACAAGTCTTTACTGTCTGTAGCGCGGGAGTAAATCTCAGCATCACTGATACAACCAATCATGTCGAATTGTTTGTCGGTGATATGGACGGGTTCACTGGCAGATAAAGATCCATTATCATTATCGGTATCAATACCTCCTCGTTTCCATATCTGAAGCAGATCGCGATCCAGCCAACTCCAGTAATAGGCTATTCGAGTGAAACATTGCTGCTGTTCGGTCGTTAAAACATGGTTAAATAATTCAGGGAATATTCGCGTATCGTAAAACCGCAATACACCACTCTGTTCTTCCCACAAAAACTGCGATAGCGCCGTCAGATGACTTTTGAGTTCATCAAAAGCAAGGGGGCTAATCAGCAACAGCAGCCGGGATTCGGCTCCATACCGGCGGACAATTTCACTGAGCCAGGATTTATGTTGCCACTCGCACCAGGACAATCGAACAAGAAAGGGACTATCATCTCCTAAACCTTCTTCCGGAGTACCTTCAAATAACGATCCCCGGCGTACTCCAGGTGACAGGTGAGAAAGTGATTCAGCCAGAGGTTGTCCGGAACCCACCGGATCGACAATAATATCAATATAATCAAGCTGACTACTCAGCGCTGAAAACTCAGCCTGCTCCAGCCACTGCCCGTTTAACGATTCAGGTACGAGTAAACTATTCACGAACAACAACCCCCATAGCTTCTTCCTGTGCTTTTTTCAGGCATTCTTTACACACTGATGACGGCAACTCAGGTAGAGGAAAATCTTCAGTGGCTGGTCCCTGCATACTGTGCTGACCTTTCAGACTGATTTTACCCGGACCGTGGATTTGGATTTCACCCTGCGGGGTCAGATGAATGGAAGCCCCTCCGCTGCCTAAAGTGATCCCATTTTTAGCAATAAGCTGCAGATGCCCCTGTACCGTCTGGATAGTAATATCCTTCAGTGCCGTCAACGACAGTTCATCGGCATGGGATTCCGCAACCAGTGGGCCTTTGGCGGAGATCAGACGCATACCTTCCTGTTGCGCCAGCATCGATATAGCACCTGAAGCATTCACGGAATACCGCAGTGTCGTTGCAATGTTAACTTCCCCGAGACTTTGCAGATACAGTCCGTTGCCGCTGAAAAATAGCGCTGTTTCAGGCGTCACTGACGCTATCCCACCAGGCGCACTCATCAGTAATGCGGGCGTTTTTAGTTGTTCAGCCTGAGTGATAAAATCCCTAAGCGTATCTGTGTCTGGTGAAAAATTATGGTGCCGTTGCGCAATACTGCCCCATTCTTTTATCTGATTAAGGGCTCCTTTTAGCAGGTTAATAGCGGGTGCCATCTCCAACTGCTGTCCCTGCGCCATCGGCTGAGCGTCGGCGCTGATAAATATCCCCTTACCTGCACGGAGCGCTCCCCAGGTGTCGGTGCGCAGCTCAAAGCCGTCACCGCGTTTCTGGTTCTGGTGCTGGCTCTCGCCCGCATCATCCACGATATGTCCGAGGCTCAGGCTGCTCCTGCCACCGTATTCGGTACGGATGCGGATATGCTCCTGCTCCCGACTGTCACCAAGCTGAATCTCATTTTTCGCGGGGGTACGCAGAATGTTGCGCCGGTCATTGCGGATGGTCACGTGGTCCGGGTGTTTTGAGTCGTGAAGCACCCCAGCAATATACGGACGGTCCGGGTCGCCATTCTCAAACCCAATCGCCACTTCCGTTCCCGCCAGCATCGGCAGGTGCAGACCGTAAGTGTCACCGGCATAAGGCCGTGACTGCCGTACCCACAGGCTCTCACCACCAGGCCGCCACTCATCGCGGTCAAACAGCATGTTGACGCGGTAACGCCCGTCAGGGTCAATATGACCGTAGAGTTCGTTCCCCGGGGTACAGGTCACCCGGGCAGGCAGCGTTCCGGCCATCACAGGGCGTGCCGGTGGCTGTGGACGGTAAGCATAGTTGTCGTTATCCGGTATCGCTTCAAAACTGACCACCAGCGCTTTATCCCGGCGGGCTTCGCTGATAATCCGGGTCACCAGCACGCCTTTCGCATAGATGTCGCTGACCTCATGACCACCAGTGACGCGCATCACCTGGCCGGGGAAAAGCGTGCAGCAGGCGGTCTGTGCCGTCAGGTGTGTCTGTGCGTTAAGGTAGCGCTCATGGCGCAGGCGGGTATAAAACATGCCGCTTTCCGGCTCAGGGTAGCGGGCGTAGCTGTCACCGGGCGTGAGGTAATTGTCGCCCCAGTGGTATGCCTCACCATAGGTGGTACTGTCGCCCCGGGTGATATCCGCCTTCGTGTTCATGTCCTCTGCCGCCTGGCGGTAGTTGTATTCCCGCAGGCTGACCTGCTTCTCCACCACCGCAAAACGGCTCGCCATATTCCAGACCGCATCGGTCTCACCATCAAGCTGACCGGAAGGCGGGACGGACGGCAGCGTCAGTCCCTTCGCATAGCCCTGCTGGCTGTCATAAAACTCCACCACGTCAATCATCAGACGGGTGTCGGTGGTAAAGCGAAACCAGATACCCACCTCCCCCAGCAGACGGGTGATAAAGGTCAGGTCGTCTTCACCAAACTGCATCACCTGTTCGCGACGCGGATATTTTTCCGTATCGAAGGAAAACAGAAAATCCTGACCGCGCATGCCGTGGCGCTCGCGCAGAATTTTCTCCACAATCTGTGGTACCGACTGGTCCTGATAAATCACGTTCTGGTGCGAACGGACCAGCAGCGCCAGACGCGGCTGCAGGGTCAGGGCGTAGCGGGTTTCGTCCTTCGAGGTGCTCAGGCATTCAAAACCGGTCACCACACCGCGAATGATACGCAGGGGCTGTGCCGCCACTTTCCGGTTACCCGGTTTCTGAAGCGTCAGTGAGGCCGGTTTCATCAGCATGGCCTCACGGGTGATACCGTGGTCATCGCTGGTAAATTCAATACGGTAGTGGAACGGCGTGCTCAGGCCTTCATCGCCTTCCAGGGCCAGCACGTCCAGCATGGCGCTGCAGCCTTTCACCGCCAGCAGATGGTGACTGTGGCTGTATCGAACGGATTGTGTACTCATGCGTTAACCTTCCCTTTGTGAATAGTTCTCGTCCCGCAATTCATTACTGTTGTTGCTGAGAAACTCAATCCGTTGCGTGGTCATCTGCGTCTGGCATTTAAAAATTTCAGCCCGGCGTTCAACCGGAATGGACTCAAGGCGGGTGTCGCTGATTTTTCCGCACTGGCGGGTTTTGGCACTGACCCAGTTAACCTGCTCAGTCTTCATGGCTGCGCGGACCGCGTCCGGAAGGTCTTTCCAGACGGCGTTCAGACGCGCGTCCTGCGATTCGTATTCGGTGCGGACATCGGCCAGCGCCTGCGCATTCACCTGGTTAATCAGCTGGTCCTTGTTCACGCTG
Source organism: Enterobacter sp. PTB (assembly GCF_051130085.1). Lineage (NCBI taxonomy): Bacteria > Pseudomonadati > Pseudomonadota > Gammaproteobacteria > Enterobacterales > Enterobacteriaceae > Enterobacter > Enterobacter sp. PTB. The sequence continues at coordinate 9,016 of NZ_JBDKEE010000032.1, read as the reverse complement.
GCCCAGGCGGTTTTGGTCATCACGGCGGCAATATTGTCCATGTCGCTGACGGTGATATCCTTTTTGTTATCCGCCAGCCTGATGCGGTACGAATAGTTTTTCCAGGTCACATGCCCGTTGCTGAACGCGCCGTTTTCCTGGAGATATTCGTCAAAAAGACCAGGGATTTTTGTGGCGGCTATCAGGGCATTCTCCGGCAGGGGGATGGAGATAGTAGCCGTACAGGCGATGCCATTCTCATTCTGGCTGAGGGTGGACACACCGCGAACATCCGCCTGTATGTTTGCCAGCTCGGTGCTGTAACTGTTACGGGGCTGTGTGAAGATACCGGCTTCGGTAATAAACTCCGTCTGCAGTTTCGCGGAAGCATCATCCCGGATGGCGTTTTTCACAGCCTGTACCGCATCGTCCCGGCCGCATTTGAAATCCCCTGAATCACCGAACATGCCTGCATGTGCGCAGACGGATACCACCAGGAGGCTCAGGACTGACGCTGTTTTCTTCATACGCATAAAAGACTCTTTCATTATCTGTTGTTTATCAAAAGGGTAAAAAAGGGATGGCGGGTTTACGCTTCGCGGTTTGCCGTGGCGTCAAATTCCATCACGATGCCTTCTTTATCGTGCCAGCCCAGTGTCAGGTGCTGCGGCTTCTGTCCGGCAGCGAGGTGATGCAGCAGCTGCTGGCTCAGTGCTGGCAGTATCTGCTGGTTAAGCAGGCTGTCGATGTTGCGCGCCCCGGTGTCCGGCAGCAGGCAAGCGGATGCCAGCGTGTCGTAAAGACTTTCCCCGATGGTGGTGGTGATACCGTAGTGGCGCGTCAGCCGCTGCGTCACTTTCTCCAGCTTCATCGCCACGATGGTGCGTAGCGGCGCTTCGCCGAGCGGGCGGTACAGCACCGTCTGAAAACGTGCCAGCAGCGCAGGCTGGAAGTGGTCGCGAAGCAGAGGCCTGACGAGCTCGTGCAGTTCGCCGTCGGTGGTCTCCCGGTTTTCCGCGAACTGCTGCATGATGTGTTCGCTCCCGAGGTTGGAGGTCATCAGGATGACGGTGTTGCGAAAATCAATTTCCCGGCCTTCACCGTCGCGCATCACGCCCCGGTCAAACACCTGGTAGAACAGGTTCATCACGTCCCGGTGGGCCTTTTCCACCTCATCGAGCAGCACCACGCTGTAGGGACGCTTGCGCACCGCTTCAGTCAGAATACCGCCCTGACCGTAGCCGACGTAGCCCGGTGGTGAGCCCTTGAGCTGCGAGACGGTGTGCGGCTCCTGGTACTCGGAGAGGTTAATGGTAATCAGCGACTTTTCCCCACCGTACAGCGCATCTGCCAGCGCGTGCGCCGTTTCGGTCTTACCGGTGCCGCTGGGGCCCGCCAGCAGGAATACACCCTGCGGGCCGTTCTCCGGCGTCAGTCCGGTTTTTGATGCCCGCAGGCGTTGTGCAATGGCAGTGAGTGCAGTCTCCTGCCCCACCACGCGCTGCTGCAAAAGCGTCTCCAGATGCAGCAGTTCCGTCTGTTCGTCTTTCATTAATGATGAGAGCGGCACGCCAGTCCAGTCGGCGATGACCTCTGCCACCGTGCGGACATCCACATCCGGGCACAGCAGCGGGTTGTTCTGCTGCAGGGTGCGGAGCTGTTGTGAAAGCGTAGCGGTTGCGGCCTGCTGCCCGGAGGTCTTGCGGCTGTCCAGCAGCTGCGTGACCAGCTGCTTCTCCTGGCTGTAGCGGACTTCAAGCGTCTGCTGCTCGGCGGTGAGCTGACGGGTCAGTTGGGCAATGTCCGTCAGTCGGGTATCGGGCACGGACTGGCCCACCGCCTGGTCTTCCAGCAGGGCCGCTTCTTCCAGCACCAGCGCATTCTCCTGCGCCGCCAGCCGGGTGAGGGCTTCCGGTACCGTGTCGAGACTCATGCGCACGCGGGCGGCGGCCGTGTCCAGCAGGTCCACCGCCTTGTCCGGCAGCTGGCGTCCGGTAATGTAGCGACGGGAAAGCGTGACCGCCGCGCGCACCGCCTCGTCGGAGATGTGCACCCCGTGGTGTTCGGCGTAGCGGGACTTGAGGCCCCTGAGCATCAGGCAGGCGGTGTCATCGTCCGGTTCATCCACTTTCACCATCTGGAACCTGCGCTCCAGCGCGGCATCGCGTTCAAAGTACTGTTTGTATTCCGACCAGGTGGTGGCAGCGATGGTACGCAGTTCGCCACGGGCCAGTGCGGGTTTGAGGAGGTTGGCCGCGTCGGCCCCGCCTGCCTGGTTGCCCGCACCAATGATGGTATGGGCCTCGTCGATAAACAGCAGCACCGGGTTGTCCGACTGCTGGACGGCATCAATGATGTTTTTCAGGCGCTGCTCAAACTCACCCTTGACACCCGCACCGGCCTGCAGCAGACCGAGGTCGAGGGTACGCAGGATGACCGGCTTCAGGCTCGCAGGGACATTGCCCTCAGCGATACGCAGCGCCAGCCCCTCCACCAGGGCGGTTTTCCCTACGCCCGGCTCGCCCACCAGAATCGGGTTGTTCTTGCGACGACGGGAGAGAATGTCCACCATCTGGCGAATTTCAGTGTCACGCCCGAATACCGGGTCAATTCTGCCCTCACGGGCTCTGGCGGTCACATCCGTGGTGAAACGGTCAAGCACCGCCAGCAGGGCGGTGGTGGGTTTACCTTCTTTTGTGGCTGAGGCTGCTGCCCCGTCAGCACCGACCGGACGGCCGACAAAGGTCACGTTACCGTTGCCGGTCTCATGGCTCTCATCAGCCATCAGTGCGGCTTCTTCCTGCTGAACCGCCGGGCGTTCATCGGAGTGCATATCCAGCAGCGGGCGCAGCTGTGTTATCTGTCCGGCCGTCAGGGAGAGCAGTGGCCTGAGACCATCACAGAGCAGAAGCGAGGGATGACTGCGAAACGCCATCAGTAAATGGATACTGCGTATCTGCTCTTCTCCCGCCATCGACGCACACAGCCAGGCCTGACGCAGCAGTTCGTTAAACTGCGCGGACAGCTGCGGGCGGCTTCTGACCGACCGGGGAAGACGGTCCAGGTATGCCAGTAAATCCTGCCAGACGGCATCCATGTCCCACGCATAACGGCGGGCCAGCACGGTGAGGTCGCCCTCTCCCTGCTCCAGCAGTTTCAGCAGCCAGTGCTCGGGATGAATTTCCGCGTGGGCGCGGGTCTGGCACAACGTGGCCGCATCCTCCAGCGCGCGGGCGCAGAACGGGTTGAGACGACGTAACAGTACAGCGGGATTTTCCATGTTCATTTACTCGCAGTCGGGGATTTGAGACACGCTACCGCCCGTCGCTGTTTCCTGGGGATAAGGAGCCTGTAAGCGCATGAGGTCAGAGGTCCGGATTGTGGTGTTTTTTTTGCTCAGCACCCGCCAGGCAGAAACTGAACAAAAAAGGCGGACAGAAAGGGCTGTCCGCCAGAAGGCTTACGCGGTGGCGCGTTCGTTCCAGGAGTCGGAATGAATGATGTTGCCGTCCTTGTAGGTCCAGGTGATTTTTTCGTAGCGCAGCTCAAGCTGCTCCAGATGATTGTGTTTCTCTTTGGCAGGGTCCTTGATGTCGTGCATCACCGGATTGACCTTCACCACCTTGACGTTCTCAAGCAGGGTGTTGAAGTACTCCACCTCCTGACCGGCATCGTTGATTTTGTACCACTTAAACTCCGCAGACTTCAGGGTCTGACCGGTGGTCACCGCCTTGTACAGGTACGGGCTGGAGGCGTCGATTTCCTTGGTAAGCATGAATGGCGTGTGGATACGGGTACCGGTCAGCTTGCCGGTGTTGTTGTCGGTCGGGATGTACAGGTTATGCTCCTGCGCGACCACCTCGATACTGCCCTCACGGTCCTTGACGTCCACAGAGCCCTTGATGTCCGCACCGCCGTCGTCTTTCAGCCACAGATAAACCGGAATTGCCATTGGATTGCTTCCTTTATTCATGATGTTGAGACGCGCCATCATCCTGTGATGACGCAGGGTTTACGCCCGGTATCCGGCAGGCATCCGCCTGCGGTACCAGACTGATTTCAACCCGACGGTTGGCCGCCCGGCCCGCCGTCGTGTCATTCGCCTGCAGGGGACGGGTAGCCCCGTAGCCCTGCACGGCAAAACAGCTTTCCGGCACGCCGCCGGTATCACGCATCCAGTCCCTTACGGCTTCTGCGCGTTTTCGCGACAGCGTCTGGTTCAGTACAGGGCTGCCGGTGTTGTCGGTGTGCCCGCTGACCACAATCAGCCAGCCCGGTTTCGCCCTGATGCCGACCAGCGCATTCACCAGCACTTTTGTGGAGCCGGATTTCAGGGTGGCGCTGGCGGTGTCGAACAGCGACAGGCTGTCGAGGCGCACGATGGAAGGCGTGGCTGTCACCGGACGTGGTTCCGGGGAGGTCGCCGCAATCTGTGGGGTATAGCCGCGCAGGGTGTCGAGGACCGGCAGATGGAGTCGTTCGCCCTCGTACAGCCCGAGCCCCATACGAAGCGGTTCGCCGTTGCGGGCGTAGTCATCCAGCAGTGCGGCATCCTGCTGCAGTTGTTGTACAGCGGCAGCGCGGCGTTCACTCTGATTGCCCGAATGAGCGTACTGAAGCATGTCAGCAGCCAGTCTCTGCATGAACTGGTGGTTATTCCAGGCACTGCTGCACAGCGCCGCTGTGGCGGCCAGAAGGAACATTCGCAGAGCGCTGCGCCAGGCGCGTTGCCGGGGCGTTAACCCGTGCCCGCCGGGCAGGGACGACAGCATAAAATCCGGCAGCGCCGGGAGGGGGGAGACGTTATCAGCGACAGGCTGCCATCCGGCAACCTCCTGCAGCGTGGTATGCTCCCGTAGCCAGCGCATCCAGAGAGAAGGTGACGGCGAAACGTCTGCAAAGGGAATACCGCCCCACAGCACCATGGACGGTGATATCACCGGAAAATCCGCCTGTACCGCACCCAGCACATCCGTGACGTGTTGCTGACACCATGTGCTCAGGCTGTTTATCAGCACCTGCTGCGATACCGCGTGTGGACCACAGGCGGCCATCCATGAGGACACAGGACCATGTGCCACATCGCCGGACCAGACGCTGACACGCCCCCCCGGCAGCAGCGCCTGCCACAGCGGGACGGGCGTCAGGGAGGAACTCACCACGGAACAGAGCACCAGCGGCAGAGAAGCCCCCGTTTCCCGGCGGCACTGGCTGAGCTGTCCCCGCAGGGCGAGCAGGTGCCCGGTCAGCACCACACTGTCGGTATGCTGCTGCGGACAGACGATGAGCATCACCGACAACTGCGGCCCCCAGCCCGGACGGGCCTGCAGCAGTTCACGGACCACCTGCGCCACGTCCTGCTGCATCGCCACGCGGATGCGGCAGCCGGTTGTCGAGGTCTGCACGTCAGGCGCATCCTGCCAGAGTGCGTCAGTATCGCCACAGACCAGCATCACCGGCTGACGATACGAAGCGGGAGGCAGCGTTTCTGCCGAAAAAGACGAGACCTCTGTAGTGACGGTGCGACGACGGATGAGGAGCAGCCCGCTAATCCCCGCCCACATACAGACCATGAGCGCGATGGCGACAGGCCGTGAAACCGGCAGAAAGACCAGACAGACCACCGCCGACAGCAGGGCAGCCCACAGCGCCAGCGCACGCTGTAGCGGCTGACTCATTTCACCACGCCCGGCAACAGGGTGGCGAGCGACTGGTCAAGCCAGTAATGTAAGCCCCACCACAGTCCGGCCAGCAGTAATACGCCCGCGACCATCTGAAGCGGCCAGCGGCTCAGCCAGCCCGTAAGGCGGTAACCGGCTTTTACGCCCGCCAGCACCGGCTGTGCCTGCGGATAACGGAACGGCGGTACCCGGGCCGTTAATTCAGCGACCAGTTGTTCCCGCTCAGGCGTATCCACTGCCGGATATTCCCCGAGGAACCCCAGCATCATCGCCCGGTGAAAACAGGTCAGTACCCGCAGGTCTGCCGACGGGCTCCTGAGCACCTCCCGCATTCGCGAGCAGAGCGCATCCCCGGCGTCAATATCGACAAGAAAATGTCCCTGCAGCGGCAGGCCGCGACACTGAAAGTAGAGATCATCCTGTATGTCGCGCTTTTTCACCACTTCATCGAGCAGTGAACACTGAACGTTGAGAATATCCTTCCGGCTGGTCTCGTCCATTCCGGCCTGCTCCAGGAGGCGCTGTACCTTTTCTGTCGCGGTAACACACTGCGCCCAGACGTCCTGCGCTTCTCCTTCCTTAAATGTCGGGCCGTGGCGCAGGCTGATAACCTGCAGCCAGGTGTCCTGCAGCAGACTGTCAATATCACGGGCATCATGTTTCGGGTTCCGGCTTTCACTCATTTTCGCAGCACCACAAACAGTTCAAGCTCCGGCTCGCCGAGCGTCCCCGGGGTGTAAAAAACGCACTGACCGCTGTCCAGCATCGCCTGCGCCGCCGGGGAAGTCAGATCGAGGGAGAAATACTGGTTCTCCATACGCAGCGGTACTGCCGCAGGCACATGATGCAGCGGCTGCAGGGGAATGCCCTGACGTGACGCATTCACAAGATCGGTGACATCATCCGGGCAGCCGATCTTGCACTGGCGCGGAAATTTATCCTGCAGCTGTGCCACCGGCATGGTCGAGCGTACCGACAGATACCAGTCAGCCCCTTCGCGCAGTCGGGGATCCCGCACGTCGGCCTGCCACTGGTGCAGCCGGTTATCAAAGGTGAGTTCAACCCTGACAACCCGGGACGGCAGACTGGCCTCCAGCAAATCACTCAGCAGATCGAATAACGCCGGAAAGACGTTTTCCGGCTGCTCGTGATCGTATTGCGGAATAACACTTGCCTGATGCTCCAGTGAAAAGGTCAGCAGATTCCCCGCCAGTTGGGCCAGCACCGGCCAGAGTCGTTCCGGCGGGCTCTGTGGAAAACGAAGAAAACTCCCCAGCAACGGATCCGCGCCGTTGAGAGAATTAAGCAGCCAGAACAGCGACACGTCCGCCACGGCAAAATCGGCCATGCGTTCGTTACTCTCCCGGCGCATGGACATGAGACGCAACTGGCGGGCTCGCAGCTGTGTCAGCAGCCGTCCGAGACCGTTCGTCAGCCAGGGGCTGGCCCGCATACTCAGCAACGGCGGCAGAAAGGTCTCATCCGGCACCCAGTTCCCCTGCGGCTCGCGGCGCAGGCGCGCCACCGGACAGGTCAGGTATTCGCTGTTGTCCTGAGAGGCCAGCCGGAGTGAGACTTCATGCTGCAGCACGGTTATCTGACGGGTGCCGTCACCGTACTGGTCGCGGATTTCACGCCACTGCTGGCGGTAACGGATCGGGCGCTCGGCCCGTTCTTCCGCTTCCAGACAGTTGCTCTCACCGCTGTGCAGCAGCGGCAGGGCCAGCACCACTTCAACCTCACCGGTGAGTCCCTTCAGTGCCAGGACCGGTGCCGGGGTGTCGGTGTTACCGGTCTCAATCAGCGTTCCGTCCTGAAAACGCACCGACAGTCGCTGCACCTGCAGACGCTCCACCTTCAGCGATTCGGTTTCAAACGTGGCTTCCAGCACGCCCCAGGGGTGATTCAGCCCCATCTGTGCAATACACTCACTCTGCCAGGCTGACGCCGTGATTTGTTGCTGAAAGTGGTGCTGGGAAATGAAAACACCTTTTCCCCAGTACGGTTGTGTTATCTTCACGCGCCCCTCCGGCGTCAGTCTTTGGCCTTCGGCATCTTGCTGACCAGAGACAAATTGACGTCCATCCCCTCCACCTGGAAATGCGGCACCGCAAACAGCCTCACGCGGAAGAACCCCGGGTTGTCATCAATGTCTTCCACCACCACTTTGCCTTCGCGCAGCGGGTGTGACGCCTGCAGCGCATCGCCCGGGTCGGTCATCTCAGTCACCAGTCCGCTCAGCCAGCGGTTCAGCTCCTGCTCCAGCACGCGGCGGTCTTTGGTGGTGCCGATGTTTTCGCGCTGGATAACTTTCAGGTAGTGCGCAATGCGCGACATCAGGAAGATATACGGCAGACGGGCATTGATGCGGCTGTTGGCCGTGGCGTCCGGCGTATCATACAGCGCCGGTTTCTGGGTGGAGTTGGCCGAGAAGAAGCAGGAATAATCCCTTCCTTTATAGTAACTTAAAGGAATTAACCCGAGATTTGAAAAATCAAACTCGCGGGTTTCGGAGATCATGATTTCAGACGGAATTTTGACCTGGCTGCCGGTCCCGAGGTCATACAGATGGATGGGCAGGTCTTCCACTGCGCCCCCGGCCTGCGGGCCGCGAATTTGCACGCACCAGCCATTGTTCTCAAAGCTGCGCACCATGTTGGCCGCAAAGGCGAAGGACGCACTGGTCCACAGGTATTTGTCGTGATCCGGGCCTTTGACTTCTTCCACATAGTTAAAGCTGCGCACCGGCACGGTGTCCGGGCCATACGGCAGACGCCCCAGCACGCGCGGCATCGTCAGACCGATATAGCGCGAATCATCACTATCCCGGAAGCTCTTCCATTTGATATACTCTGCGCGATCGAAATAGTTGGTGACATCTTTTATCGCGGCCACTTCGTCGATCGTGTTTTTCATGAAGAACGCCGGTCCCACCGAGCCAATGAACGGCATATGCGCCGCGGCGGACACCTTAGAGATATTACGCAGCAGCGCGATATCCTGCGCAGACGCATCAAACTCGTAGGCAGATATTAATGCTGCGATAGGCTCACCGCCCGGAGTATCATACTCATTTACATACGTATGTTGGTATAATCCACTCTGGATAATTTCCGGCGCATCCTCAAAGTCTTCCCGCAACGCGTCCTTGGACAAATCAAGTAATTCTACGCGAATATTTTTTCGGAAATCAGTTTTACCCACCAGGTGCTCAACGCCGCGCCAGAGACTTTCCACCTTCTGAAACTCCGGGTGGTGGAGGATTTTGTCCAGATCCTGGCTGAGCTGGCGATCCAGTTCGCCGATCATCTGATCCAGCAGGGCTTTATCCAGCTTATCGACTTTACGGGTACCCG
>NZ_JBDKEE010000031.1:0-43157 GCF_051130085.1 Enterobacter sp. PTB | reverse complement strand
TGCCAGGCATCAATTAAAAGAACCCCGTACCGTATGGTGCGGGGTTTTTTGCTTTTTGGGCTTCTTACTTCCTCCTTGAAACTTTCTCACCTTCCGCTTGCAGACTCGACATTCAGCCTGTTTCTGGGTATCGTTAGCTGTCTGGATGTCTAAACGTTTATACGTATGCTGTGAGGATATGAGGTTATGCCGATTCGGGTGCAGGACGAGCTACCAGCCGTCAATTTCTTACGTGATGAAAACGTCTTTGTGATGACGACTTCACGCGCTACAGGTCAGGAAATTCGCCCGCTGAAGGTGCTTATTCTCAATCTGATGCCGAAAAAGATCGAAACAGAGAACCAGTTCCTGCGTTTGCTTTCGAACTCGCCGCTGCAGGTTGATATCCAGCTGCTGCGAATCGATGCCCGTGAGTCGCGAAATACGCCTTCTGAGCATCTGAATAATTTTTACTGTAACTTCGACGACATTCGCGACGAAAACTTCGACGGGCTGATTGTGACCGGTGCACCGCTGGGCCTGGTCGAATTTAATGATGTTGCCTACTGGCCGCAGATCAAACAGGTACTGGAGTGGGCTAAAGATCACGTCACGTCCACGCTGTTTGTTTGTTGGGCGGTGCAAGCCGCCCTGAATATCCTCTATGGGATCCCCAAACAAACCCGCACTGAGAAGCTTTCAGGTGTTTACGAGCACCACCTTGTCCAACCTCACGCCCTGTTGACGCGCGGGTTCGATGACTCCTTCCTGGCCCCACACTCGCGCTACGCCGATTTCCCGGCACAGCTGATTCGTGATTACACCGATCTCGATATCCTGGCCGAAACCGAAGACGGGGATGCTTACCTGTTTGCCAGTAAAGACAAGCGCATTGCCTTTGTTACCGGGCATCCTGAGTACGATCCGAACACCCTCGCGTCGGAGTATTTCCGTGACGTTGAAGCCGGTCTGAATCCGGACGTTCCGTACAACTATTTCCCCAAAAACGATCCACAGAACAAACCGAGAGCCACCTGGCGTAGCCACGGGAATTTGCTGTTTACGAACTGGCTCAACTATTACGTCTACCAGATCACACCATACGATCTGCGCCACATGAATCCAACGCTGGAGTAATCTTCTGTACTAAACGATCCTAAAGCGTTTCAGCTATTCACATCAGGCACCTTCGGGTGCCTTTTTCATTTCCGAAATACCACTCAACAAACAATAAAACTTTAATTTCATATTAATCAATGTGTTAAAGGTATTTAATAATTAAAATGGAAATTGTTTTTGATTTTGGAAAAAATATAGATAGTCTTAATTCTGCTGAGCGAAAACTACACAACGATCTTTCGTTCGCATCGGGGGCGTGATTTTGGATCTTTGATGAGGAGCAGAGTAATGACTCAACAGGCAACGACGGTCGATGAACTGGCCTTTACCCAGCCGCATGGCGAACAAGAACAGCAAATTTTGACAGCAGACGCTGTCGAATTCCTGACCGAACTGGTGACCCGCTTTACGCCAACGCGCAATAAGCTGCTGGCGGCACGCATTCATCAGCAGCAGGAAATTGATGATGGCAAGTTGCCTGGGTTTATTTCGGAAACAGCTTCCATTCGCCGTGGTGAGTGGAAAATCCGCGGCATTCCGGATGATTTACAGGATCGGCGCGTCGAAATCACCGGCCCGGTGGAGCGCAAAATGGTGATCAACGCCATGAACGCGAACGTAAAAGTCTTTATGGCGGATTTTGAGGACTCACTGGCGCCGGACTGGCATAAGGTCATCGACGGGCAAATCAATCTGCGCGATGCCGTGAATGGCACCATCAGCTATACCAACGAAGCCGGCAAAATCTATCAACTGAAACCCAATCCGGCGGTTCTGATCTGTCGCGTACGTGGACTGCATCTGCCTGAAAAGCATGTCACCTGGCGTGGCGAAGCCATTCCGGGCAGTCTGTTTGACTTCGCCCTCTATTTCTTCCACAACCACAAGAATCTGCTGGCAAAAGGCAGCGGCCCCTATTTCTATCTGCCGAAAACACAGGCCTGGCAGGAAGCGGCCTGGTGGAGTGAAGTGTTTAGCTTCACGGAAGATCGTTTCAACCTGCCGCGCGGCACCATTAAAGCCACCCTGCTGATTGAAACGCTGCCTGCCGTGTTCCAGATGAACGAAATTCTGCATGCGCTGCGCGACCATATTGTTGGGCTGAACTGTGGACGCTGGGATTACATCTTCAGCTACATCAAAACCCTGAAAAATCATCCCGATCGTGTGCTGCCGGATCGCCAGGTGGTCACCATGGATAAACCGTTCCTGAGTGCCTACTCACGCCTGTTGATTAAGACCTGCCACAAGCGTGGGGCCTTTGCGATGGGTGGAATGGCGGCATTTATCCCAAGCAAAGATGCTGAACGTAACAATCAGGTGCTCAACAAGGTGAAAGCCGATAAAGAGCTTGAAGCACGAAATGGCCATGACGGAACGTGGATCGCGCATCCGGGTCTGGCGGATACGGCAATGGACGTCTTCAACCGCGTACTCGGTGAGAACAAAAACCAGCTGTTTGTGACGCGTGATGAGGATGCCCCAACGGCTGAAGAACACCTGCTGGCACCGTGTGCGGGCGAGCGTACGGAAGAGGGCATGCGCGCCAATATCCGCGTAGCCGTCCAGTACATTGAAGCGTGGATCTCCGGTAACGGCTGCGTGCCGATCTACGGCCTGATGGAAGATGCCGCTACCGCCGAAATCTCTCGCACTTCAATTTGGCAGTGGATCCACCATCAAAAAACACTCAGTAACGGCAAGCCGGTGACCAAATCCCTGTTCCGTCAGATGCTGGCCGAAGAGATGCGGGTGATCCAGGACGAACTGGGTGAACACCGCTTCAGCAGCGGACGTTTTGATGACGCCGCACGCCTGATGGAGCAAATCACCACATCCGATGACTTAATCGACTTCCTGACCCTGCCGGGCTACCGCTTCCTGGCGTAATTCACCCCACAACAATATGGAGCATCTGCACATGAAAACCCGTACCCAACAAATCGAAGAATTGAAGAAAGAGTGGACCCAACCTCGCTGGGAAGGCATCCGCCGCCCGTATAGCGCGGAAGAGGTGGTGAAATTGCGTGGCTCGGTCAACCCGGAATGTACCCTGGCGCAGCGCGGCGCGGCGAAAATGTGGGATCTGCTGCACGGCGGTGCCAAAAAAGGTTACATCAATAGCCTCGGCGCGCTGACTGGCGGCCAGGCCCTGCAGCAGGCGAAAGCCGGCATCGAAGCCATCTATCTTTCCGGCTGGCAGGTTGCGGCGGACGCCAACCTGGCCTCCAGCATGTATCCGGATCAGTCGCTCTATCCGGCAAACTCGGTACCAACCGTGGTGGATCGGATCAACAACACCTTCCGCCGTGCGGATCAGATCCAGTGGGCGGCAGGCATTGAGCCAAACGATCCGCGTTTTATTGACTATTTCCTGCCAATCGTCGCGGATGCGGAAGCGGGATTCGGCGGCGTGCTGAACGCCTTTGAGCTGATGAAATCGATGATTGAGGCCGGTGCAGCGGCCGTTCACTTCGAAGACCAGCTGGCGTCAGTGAAGAAATGCGGACACATGGGCGGGAAAGTCCTTGTCCCAACCCAGGAAGCGATTCAGAAGCTGGTTGCGGCGCGTCTGGCGGCTGACGTGCTCGGCGTACCCACGCTGGTGATTGCCCGTACCGATGCGGATGCGGCTGACCTGATCACTTCCGACTGCGATCCTTACGACAGCGAGTTCATTACCGGTGAACGCACCAGCGAAGGGTTCTATCGTACCCATGCTGGCATTGAACAGGCGATCAGCCGTGGGCTGGCATATGCACCGTATGCGGACCTGGTCTGGTGCGAAACCTCCACGCCGGACCTGGCGCTGGCAAAACGCTTTGCCGATGCTATCCACGCCAAATATCCAGGCAAACTGCTGGCCTATAACTGCTCGCCGTCCTTCAACTGGCAGAAGAAACTGGACGATAAAACCATCGCCAGCTTCCAGCAGCAGCTGTCCGACATGGGCTACAAATATCAGTTCATCACGCTGGCTGGCATTCACAGCATGTGGTTCAACATGTTCGACCTGGCGCATGCCTACGCGCAGGGTGAAGGCATGAAGCATTACGTTGAGAAGGTGCAGCAGCCGGAATTTGCTGCCGGTAAAGAGGGCTATACCTTCGTTTCGCATCAGCAGGAGGTCGGGACCGGTTACTTCGATAACGTGACCACTATCATCCAGGGGGGCACCTCCTCCGTCACCGCCTTAACGGGATCGACGGAAGAAGCCCAGTTCTGAGCCGTGTAACGCCCGGTGGCACGCTACCGGGCCTGTGAACATACTCCCTCTCCCGTCGGGAGGGGGCCGGGGTGAGGGAGCATGAACAATGTCGCGTGGTCTGGAATTACTGATTGCCCAAACTATTCTGCAGGGCTTCGATGCCCAGTACGGACGTTTCCTGGAAGTCACATCCGGCGCGCAGCAGCGTTTTGAGCACGCCGACTGGCATGCGGTTCAGCAGGCCATGAAGCAGCGAATCCACCTTTACGATCACCATGTGGGTCTGGTGGTGGAGCAGTTGCGCTGCATTACCGACGGCAAAATCCCTGACGCGGAGTTTTTACTGCGCGTGAAGGAGCATTACACCCATCTGTTACCTGATTACCCGCGCTTCGAGATTGCGGAGAGCTTTTTCAACTCCGTCTATTGCCGGTTATTTGACCACCGCTCATTATCTCCTGAGCGGTTATTTATCTTCAGCTCCCAGCCGGAGCGCCGCTTTCGCACTATTCCGCGTCCGCTGGCGAAGGATTTCTTTCCCGATCGCGGCTGGGAAAAGCTCCTGCATCGCGTATTAACGGATTTGCCGCTGCGTTTGCCCTGGGAGAATAAAACCCGTGATATCGGCTATATCTCTGCGCATCTCAAGGAGACCTTCGGCGAAGAGGTGCTCGGGCAAAGCCATTTGCAGGTTGCCAATGAGCTTTTTTACCGTAATAAGGCCGCCTGGCTGGTCGGTAAACTGATGACACCGTCGGCCATTGTGCCGTTTCTGTTACCCATCCATCGTACCGATGACGGTGAACTGTTTGTTGATACCTGCCTGACGACCAGCGCCGAGGCCAGCATTGTCTTTGGTTTCGCCCGCTCCTACTTTATGGTGTATGCCCCGCTGCCTGCTGCTCTGGTGGAGTGGTTGCGCGAGATCCTCCCGGGGAAAACCACCGCCGAGCTGTACATGGCCATTGGCTGTCAGAAACACGCCAAGACGGAAAGCTATCGGGAATATCTGCGCTATGTCACCACGGCAGATGAGCAATTTATCGAAGCCCCCGGTATTCGCGGCATGGTGATGCTGGTCTTTACCCTGCCGGGTTTTGATCGGGTGTTTAAGGTCATCAAAGATACGTTCGCGCCGCAGAAGGAGATGACCGCTGCTCACGTCCGCGCCTGCTACCAGCTGGTTAAAGAGCACGATCGCGTCGGGCGAATGGCGGACACCCAGGAGTTCGAGAACTTTGTGCTGGATAAGCAGCAGATCGATCCGGCATTAATGGCATTATTACTGCAGGAAGCGCCGGCGAAAATCACCGACCTGGGCGACAAAATTGCCATCAGCCATCTCTATATCGAACGCCGCATGATCCCACTTAATATCTGGCTGGAGCAGTCCGAAGGTCAGGCATTACGGGATGCCATAGAAGAATACGGCAACGCTATCCGTCAGCTTGCCGCCGCGAATATCTTCCCGGGCGACATGCTGTTTAAAAACTTCGGGGTCACCCGTCACGGGCGGGTGGTGTTCTACGATTACGATGAAATTTGCTATATGACTGAGGTGAATTTTCGCGATATACCGCAGCCCCGCTATCCGGAAGATGAACTGTCCGGCGAGCCGTGGTACAGCATCTCACCGGGAGATGTCTTTCCTGAGGAGTTTCGCCACTGGCTGTGCGCTGACCCGCGCATCAGGCCACTGTTTGAAGAGATGCATGATGACCTGTTCCGCGCCAGCTACTGGCGGGGCCTGCAGACGCGCATCAAGAATGGGCATGTGGAAGATGTGTATGCCTATCGCCGCAAACAACGGTTTTGTATCCGGTATGCGGTGTAATGCCCCCTCTCCCGACGGGAGAGGGATTCAGGTGCACCCGATGTTATCGAATCCCGCCATATGCCAGCGTGACCTCTTTCGCCGCCTTAATCACCAGCGCACCTAACTCCGTGACGCGGTCATCGGTCATACGGGAAATCGGTCCGGAGATCGAAATGGCGGCAAACGGCTCGCGGTGCTCGTCAAAGATGCAGGCTGCAATACAGCGCAGTCCTAACGCATGCTCTTCGTCATCAAACGAATAGCCGCGCTTGCGGGTCAGGGCCAGATCTTCTTTCAGATGTACCGGTGAGACCAGCGTGGCGTGGGTGTAGGCGTGCAGCCCTTTCCGGTGCAGCAGTCCGGTGACCTGCTCTTCGCTGAGCTGCGACAGAAACGCTTTCCCCGCCCCGGAGGCATGCATCGGCAGCTTGCCGCCAATCGGTGCCGACATACGCATTAGCTGCGTGCACTGTACCTGGTCGATGATAATGGCCTGATGGTCGCTCTGGTCGAGCACGGCCAGGTTTACCGTCTCGCCGGAATCTTCCATCAGCTTACGCAGAATAGGGTGCACAATCGCCAGCAGGTTGCGGCTCTGCAGGAAGCTGCTGCCGACGATAAACGCATGTGCGCCCACCGCCCAGTGTCCCAGCTCGCCCACCTGGCGCACAAAGCCCAGCTGCTGCATCGTGGTCAACAGTCGATGGGTCGTTGAGTTCGGCAGGCCAGCCTGCTGTGCCAGCTCTGTCAGGGCCACGCTGCTGTGTGACTCGGCTATCCATTCCAGCAGCTTCAAACCGCGCGTGAGCGATTGAACCTGTCCGCCCTGAGAGGCGGCGGTGGTGGCAGCAGGTTTTCTGCCGCGTTTAGCGGGAACGGTCGTGACCATGACGAACTCCTTTTTCTGTATCGTGGAAATCATTTTCGTTTTATTTGGTGATTTTGCAACCGTTATCCTGACTGATCGGATGAGTGATAGTGAACATGTCTCATGTTACCGCTGTGTGACTTTTACACCCTGCGAGATTGTGCCAGTATGGACTGCTGGCCTTTTGGCCTGGTTGAGCGTTGTCGGGAGCAAGTGTGAGCAGCAAAGTAGAGCAACTGCGTGCGCAGTTAAATAAACGAATTCTGGTGCTGGACGGCGGCATGGGTACCATGATCCAGAGCTATCGTCTGAGTGAAGACGATTTCCGCGGCGAGCGTTTCGCCGACTGGCCATGCGACCTCAAAGGTAACAACGACCTTCTGGTGCTCAGCAAACCGCAGGTCATTTCGGCGATCCACAACGCGTATTTCGAGGCGGGTGCGGATATCGTCGAAACCAACACCTTTAACTCGACAACCATCGCCATGGCGGATTACCAGATGGAATCCCTGTCGGCGGAGATAAACCTTGCCGCGGCAAAGCTGGCCCGCGCCTGCGCTGATGAATGGACAGCCCGTACGCCGGACAAACCGCGCTACGTGGCCGGGGTGCTTGGCCCAACCAACCGCACCGCGTCGATTTCACCCGATGTGAACGACCCGGCCTTTCGTAACATCAGCTTTGATCAGCTGGTGGCGGCGTATCGTGAATCGACCAAAGCGCTGGTGGAAGGCGGTTCCGATCTGATCCTGATTGAAACGGTATTCGACACCCTCAATGCCAAAGCCGCGATTTACGCGGTGAAAGAGGAGTTCGAGGCGCTGGGCGTCGACCTGCCGATCATGATTTCCGGTACCATCACCGACGCCTCTGGTCGTACCCTCTCCGGCCAGACCACAGAAGCTTTTTACAACTCCCTGCGTCACGCTGAAGCGCTCTCCTTCGGCCTGAACTGCGCGCTGGGTCCCGATGAGCTGCGCCAGTATGTGCAGGAACTTTCGCGCATCGCTGAATGCTATGTCACCGCACACCCGAACGCCGGCCTGCCGAACGCCTTTGGTGAATACGATCTGGATGCAGACACCATGGCGGCGCAAATCCGCGAGTGGGCCGAATCCGGTTTTCTGAATATCGTCGGTGGTTGCTGCGGTACCACGCCAGAGCATATTGCCGCGATGAGCAATGCGGTGGCGGGTCTGCCGCCGCGTCAACTGCCTACGCTGCCGGTTGCCTGCCGTTTGGCCGGCCTTGAGCCGTTGACCATCGGTGACGACAGCCTGTTTGTGAACGTCGGGGAGCGGACTAACGTGACCGGTTCGGCGAAATTCAAACGGCTGATTAAAGAAGAGAAGTACAGTGAAGCGCTGGACGTGGCCCGCCAGCAGGTTGAGAGCGGCGCCCAGATCATCGACATCAATATGGATGAGGGGATGCTCGACGCCGAAGCGGCGATGGTGCGCTTCCTCAACCTGATAGCCGGTGAGCCGGACATTGCCCGGGTGCCGATCATGATTGACTCCTCTAAGTGGGAAGTCATCGAGAAAGGGCTGAAGTGTATTCAGGGTAAAGGCATTGTTAACTCCATCTCGATGAAAGAAGGCATTGATACCTTTATCCACCACGCGAAGATGGTGCGCCGTTATGGTGCCGCCGTGGTGGTGATGGCCTTCGATGAAATGGGCCAGGCCGATACCCGTGCGCGCAAAATCGAGATTTGCCGCCGCGCATACAAAATTCTGACCGAAGAGGTGGGCTTCCCGCCGGAAGACATCATCTTCGACCCCAACATCTTCGCGGTTGCCACCGGTATTGAAGAGCACAATAACTACGCGCAGGACTTTATTGGCGCGTGTGAAGACATCAAACGCGAGCTGCCGCATGCGCTGATCTCCGGCGGCGTATCGAACGTGTCATTCTCCTTCCGCGGTAACGATCCGGTGCGTGAAGCTATCCACGCCGTGTTCCTCTATTACGCTATCCGTAACGGTATGGACATGGGGATCGTTAACGCCGGACAGCTGGCCATTTACGACGACCTGCCAGCGGAACTGCGCGACGCCGTAGAAGACGTGATCCTCAACCGGCGTGATGACGCCACCGAGCGCATGCTGGATCTGGCCGAGAAATACCGCGGCAGTAAATCCGATGCATCGGTAAACATTCAGCAGGCGGAGTGGCGTGCCTGGGACGTGAAAAAACGTCTGGAATACTCACTCGTTAAGGGAATTACCGAGTTTATTGAACAGGACACCGAAGAAGCACGACAGCAATCGACGCGCCCGATTGAAGTGATCGAAGGGCCGCTGATGGACGGCATGAACGTGGTCGGCGATCTGTTTGGCGAAGGCAAAATGTTCCTGCCGCAGGTGGTGAAATCCGCACGCGTCATGAAGCAGGCGGTGGCCTATCTCGAACCCTTTATCGAAGCCAGCAAAGAGAAAGGCTCCAGCAACGGTAAAATGGTGATCGCCACCGTGAAGGGCGACGTGCATGACATCGGTAAGAACATTGTGGGCGTCGTACTGCAGTGTAATAACTACGAGATTATCGATCTTGGCGTGATGGTGCCGGCGGATAAAATCCTCAAAACTGCGCGCGAAGTGAATGCTGACCTGATTGGACTTTCCGGGCTGATTACCCCGTCGCTGGACGAGATGGTCAACGTGGCGAAAGAGATGGAGCGTCAGGGCTTTACCATTCCACTGCTGATTGGCGGGGCGACAACGTCCAAAGCGCACACGGCGGTGAAAATCGAGCAGAACTACAGTGGTCCGACGGTTTATGTGCAAAACGCCTCGCGTACCGTGGGCGTCGTGTCGGCATTGTTGTCTGCCACCCAGCGTGATGATTTTGTCGCGCGCACCCGCAAAGAGTACGAGACCGTGCGTATTCAGCATGGCCGTAAGAAACCGCGGACGCCGCCGGTGACACTCCAGGCCGCACGCGATAACGATCTGGCGTTTGACTGGGCCAGCTATACGCCCCCTGTGGCGCATCGTCTGGGCGTTCAGGACGTCACTGCCAGCATCGAGACGCTGCGTAACTACATCGACTGGACACCGTTCTTCATGACCTGGTCACTGGCGGGTAAATATCCCCGCATCCTTGAAGATGAGGTGGTCGGGGAAGAAGCCAAACGCCTGTTCAACGACGCCAACGAAATGCTTGACCAGTTGAGTGCGCAAAAAAGCCTCAACCCGCGCGGCGTGGTGGGCCTGTTCCCGGCGAACCGTGTGGGCGACGACATCGAAATTTATCGCGACGAGACCCGCACGCACGTGCTGGCAGTAAGTCGCCATCTGCGCCAGCAAACCGAGAAAGTGGGCTTTGCTAACTACTGCCTGGCCGATTTCGTTGCACCGAAGCTTTCCGGGAAAGCGGATTATATCGGGGCGTTTGCCGTGACCGGGGGTCTTGAGGAAGATGCGCTGGCGGAGGCGTTCGACGCGCAGCACGATGATTACAATAAAATCATGGTGAAAGCGATTGCCGATCGTCTGGCTGAAGCCTTCGCTGAGTATCTCCACGAGCGCGTGCGCAAGGTACACTGGGGCTACGCGGCCAATGAGAACCTCAGCAACGAGGAGCTGATCCGCGAAAACTACCAGGGGATTCGTCCGGCTCCGGGCTATCCAGCCTGCCCGGAACACACCGAAAAGGGCACTATCTGGACATTGCTGGATGTAGAAGCCCATACCGGCATGAAGCTCACCGAGTCTTTCGCCATGTGGCCTGGGGCATCGGTGTCCGGCTGGTATTTCAGCCATCCCGACAGCAAATACTTCGCCGTCGCGCAGCTGCAGCGCGATCAGATTGAAGATTACGCCCTGCGCAAAGGCATGAGTGTCTCAGAGGTTGAACGCTGGCTGGCTCCCAATTTAGGCTACGACGCTGACTAACGTCACTTTTCCTTACAACAAACAGGGCGCTCATTGGGCGCCCTGTCTCTTTCTTACGTTTAAACCCTTATACTGAATCATAAAAACGTAGAACGATAAGGAGGAGAACCTTCCGTGCTGACCCTGTTACACTTGCTTTCCGCAGTAGCACTGCTGGTATGGGGCACGCATATTGTCCGTACCGGCGTTATGCGCGTCTTTGGCGCGCGCTTACGCACCGTTCTCAGCAGCAGCGTTGAGAAGAAGCCGCTCGCCTTCTGCGCGGGCATCGGCGTGACGGCACTGGTGCAGAGCAGTAATGCGACGACCCTGCTCGTGACCTCGTTTGTGGCGCAGGATCTGGTGGCGCTGGCACCCGCGCTGGTCATTGTGCTGGGCGCTGACGTGGGGACCGCGCTGATGGCGCGTATCCTGACCTTCGATCTCTCCTGGCTGTCGCCGCTGCTGATTTTTATCGGTGTCATCTTCTTCCTTGGCCGTAAGCAGACGCGTGCCGGACAGCTTGGCCGCGTGGGGATTGGCCTTGGGTTGATCCTGCTGGCGCTGGAGCTGATTGTGCAGGCGGTGACCCCCATCACCGAGGCCAACGGCGTTCAGGTCATCTTTGCCTCGCTGACCGGGGACATCATGCTGGATGCGTTGATCGGCGCGGTATTTGCCATCGTCAGTTACTCCAGCCTGGCCGCCGTGCTGCTGACGGCGACGTTAACCGCCGCGGGGGCGATCTCTTTCCCGGTCGCGCTGTGTCTGGTGATCGGGGCCAACCTTGGCTCTGGCCTGCTGGCGATGCTCAATAACAGCGCCGCAAACGCTGCAGCCCGGCGCGTGGCGCTTGGAAGCCTGCTGTTTAAGCTGGTGGGCAGCCTGATTATTCTGCCGTTTGTCTATCCGCTGGCTAACCTGATGGACAATCTCCCGTTACCGAAGGCTGAGCTGGTTATCTATTTCCACGTGTTTTACAACCTGGTGCGTTGCCTGGCGATGGTGCCTTTTGCTGAACCCATGGCCCGCTTCTGCGAACGGCTTATCCGGGATGAACCGGAGCTGGATGCGCGTCTGAAACCTAAGCATCTGGACACCTCCGCGCTGGATACCCCGGCACTGGCGCTGGCTAATGCCGCGCGCGAGACGCTGCGCATGGGCGATGCCATGGAAACGATGCTTGAAGGGCTGCAAAAGGTCATGCACGGAGAGCCGCGAGAAGAGAAAGAGCTGCGCAGGCTGGCGGACGATATCAACGTGCTCTATACCGCCATCAAGCTCTACCTGGCGCGTATTCCGCAGGATGAACTGGCAGAGGAAGAGTCCCGCCGATGGGCGGAAATCATCGAAATGTCGCTTAACCTCGAACAGGCCTCGGATATCGTGGAGCGTATGGGAAGTGAAATTGCTGACAAATCCCTTGCCGCGCGCCGCGCCTTCTCGGTTGAAGGCCTGAAGGAGCTGGAGGCGCTGCACGAGCAGTTGCTGAGCAACCTGAAGCTGGCGATGCTGGTCTTCTTCTCCAGCGACGTACCGAGCGCACGCCGCTTGCGTCGTAACAAACATCGATTCCGTATCCTCAACCGGCGCTACTCGCACGCCCACGTTGAACGACTGCACCAGCAGAACGTCCAGAGCATTGAAACCAGCTCCCTGCACCTGGGGTTGCTGGGGGACATGAAGCGTCTCAACTCGTTATTCTGCGCGGTCGCTTATAGCGTCATGGAGCAGCCGGATGAAGACGACGATCGAGATGAATATTAATCTCTGAAAGCGCCTTGATAAGGTGGTTAACCTCAAAACCAGCAGGTTTACGCCGGGCATGATGCCCGGTAACCGTCGGCTAATCTTTTTACCAGCCCAAACCTAAGGTATATTTCGCCTTTACAGGAGAAACTATGCTGCCAACTCAATCAACACGATTAAACAAATACATTAGCGAGAGCGGGATCTGCTCACGTCGCGAGGCGGACCGTTACATTGAACAGGGTAACGTGTTCCTCAACGGCAAACGCGCCACCATCGGTGATCAGGTCGTCCCCGGTGACGTGGTCAAAGTGAATGGTCAGCTCATTGAACCGCGTGATGCGGAAGACCTGGTATTTATCGCGTTGAATAAGCCGGTTGGCATCGTCAGTACCACGGAAGACGGCGAGCGGGACAACATTGTTGATTTCGTTAATCACAGCAGCCGTATCTTCCCGATTGGCCGCCTTGATAAAGACTCACAGGGGCTGATTTTCCTGACCAACCACGGCGATTTGGTGAACAAAATTCTGCGTGCCGGTAACGACCACGAGAAAGAGTACATCGTCACGGTCAATAAGCCGGTCACGGACGACTTTATCCGCGGTATGGGCGCAGGTGTGCCGATTCTGGGGACCGTCACGAAGAAGTGCAAGGTGAAGAAAGAGGCGCCATTTGCTTTCCGCATTACCCTTGTGCAGGGCTTAAACCGTCAGATCCGCCGGATGTGCGAGCACTTCGGTTATGACGTGGTGAAGCTCGAACGTACGCGCATTATGAACGTGAGTCTGTCCGGTATTCCACTGGGCGAGTGGCGTGATTTAACGGATGACGAACTGATCGAGCTGTTCAGGCTCATCGAGAATTCATCGTCTGAAGCGAAGCCAAAAACGAAAGCCAAACCGAAAACCCAAGCCATTAAGCGCCCGGTGGTGAAAGCGCCGCCATCAGAAGAGAAAAGCCGCGGCAAGCCTGCGGGCAAACGCTTCGTCCAGCCGGGCCGTAAAAAGAAAGGGCGCTAATTAGCGCCTTCCACGGGGTGAGGTATTGGCTGACCAGGAAAAGGTCGCTTCTTTATCGGGTTTATAAGCCTGCTCTTTTTTCAGCTTGCGGGCTTGTTTCGCCTCAGTTTCACGCTGAGCCATCAATTTATCGATGTACTCTTTTTTAACCTGATTGGTTTCGGCGTTAGTCAGCGTGCGGCCATGGGCGATACGAGCGCGGTCGAGGAGCGTTTTCAGTTCGCGCTGCTCAGCTTCCGTCATGTCTTTCTGGGTCAAACGTGGTGTAGCCATTGCTGAAGCCTCCTGAAGGGGAGGCTCCAGTGTAAAGCAAGCGAAGGAAATTAACCCTGTTTCACTGCATCTTTTTTCGCGGGCTCATTAATGGGTTTGCCTGACCAGTAGCCTGCCAGCAGCGAGCCGGACAGATTATGCCAGACGGAGAACAGCGCACCCGGCAGGGCCGCCAGCGGCGAGAAGTAGATCTTGCCCAGTGCTGCGGCCAGCCCCGAGTTTTGCATCCCCACTTCGATTGCCAGCGTACGACAGGTAGATTCGTCGAAACCAAACAGCTTCCCGCCCCAGTAACCGCCCAAAAGACCAAGGGTGTTATGCAACACCACCGCGATGATCACCACAAAGCCCACTGAGGCAATGTGCGATGCAGAGCCGGCAACCACAGCGCTGATGATAGCCAGAATGCAGACCATCGAGAAGGCAGGCAGGTACGGTTCAACGGCTTTGACCACGCGCGGGAACAGATGGTGAATCACCAGGCCCAGCGCAATCGGGATCACCACAATCTGCAGAATACTGAGCAGCATCCCCATGACGTCTACCTGAATCTGCGCATCCACATACAGACGCGTTAACAGCGGCGTGGCAATCACGCCCACCAGCGTTGAAACGGAAGAGATGGTCACCGAGAGCGCCACATCACCTTTTGCCAGGTAAATCATCACATTGGATGCCGTGCCGCTGGCCACGCTGCCAACCAGCACCATACCGGCGGATAAATCTGGCGGCATTTTAAAGGCCATGGCCAGCAGCCAGGCCGCAAGCGGCATGACCAGATAGTGCAGGAAAATCCCTGCCGCTACGGGGGCCGGGCGCGACAGGACGCGTTTGAAGTCGTCAATTTTCAGGTGTACGCCCATGCCGAGCATAATCAGCATCAGCAGCGTCGTGACCCACGGGCCAATGCCCGTAAAGTGGGTGGGAGTGTAATACGCGAGTACGGAAAGCAGCAGTGCCCACAACGGGAACAGCCGGGTGATGGCGGATAACATAGATAGTCCTTGCAGTATTGTCGTGTTGTTTAGTTATAAAAAAGCCGGGTCTGTGCCCGGCTTATAGGTATTGTTTATCGTGCTAACGAATTTTATTCAAACAAATTCTGATGAAGTTTTTGCACGACCTGCTCGGCCTGATCGGCTGGCACCAGGAAGCAGAGGTTGTAGCTGGAGGCGCCGTAGCAAATCATACGAATGCTGAACGGGTCGAGTACGCCGAAGACCTCTTTGCCCACGCCGCAGGCACGCGACAGCTTGTTGCCGATGATGGCAACCAGCGCCAGATCTTCTTCCACTTCCACGCGGCACAACTCAGAGAGTTCGATCAGCAACGACTGCGTCAGCAGGGTGTCGCCGGTTGACGTGGAGCCAGTGGTGTCCAGCGTCAGCGCGATGCTCACTTCGGATGTGGTGATCAAATCCACGGAGATATTATGGCGCGCGAGGATGCCAAACACTTCCGCCAGGAAACCGCGAGAATGCAGCATATTGTGGCTGTGCAGCGTCACCAGCGTCTGGCGGCGGCGCAGGGCCAGCGCTCGGAACAATGGCGGGTTTTCGGTTTTCTTGCACACCAGCGTACCGCCTGCTTTGGGATCCTTACTGGAGCCAACGAAGACCGGGATATCGCTGCGCACGGCCGGCAACAGCGTCGCCGGGTGCAATACTTTCGCGCCGAAGGTGGCCATTTCTGCCGCCTCTTCAAACGCGATCACATCAATGCGTTTCGCCGCAGAGACCACGCGCGGGTCGGTGGTGTAAATACCCGGCACGTCAGTCCAGATATCCACACGGGTGGCATGCAGCGCTTCGCCGAGCAGGGCTGCCGTATAGTCACTGCCGCCGCGGCCAAGCGTTGTTGTACGGCCTTTGGCTTCGCTACCGATAAAGCCCTGAGTGATCACCATCCCTTCTGCCAGGCGCGGAGCCAGCTGCTGCTGGGTCAGCTCGGCCAGCATTTCAACATCCGGCTCGGCACGGCCAAAGCGATCGCTGGTGCGCATGACTTTACGCACGTCAAACCATTGGGCATGGACGTTACGCTCGCGGAGGATCTCCACGAACAGCAGCGTGGACATCAGCTCGCCGTGGCTGACCAGTTCATCGGTCAGCGCGGTGGAGGTCGCCAGAGAGGCGGCTTCAGCCAGGGTAGTGATATTTTCCAGCAGGCGTTCCACTTCCTCACGGATCACGTTCGGATTCTGCAGACGTTCAAGGATGTTGAACTGAATTTTGCGCAGTGCGTCCAGCTTAACGAAACGTTCGGTTGCTTCCAGTCCTTCAGACAGAGAAACCAGCAGGTTCGTCACGCCAGCAGAGGCGGAAAGCACCACCAGGCGGGTATTCGGATCGGCCAGCACCACATCGGCGCTGCGGTTCATGGCATCGTAATCGGCCACACTGGTGCCGCCAAATTTGGCGACCACAAAACTCGTCATAACAACCTCGTGTCAGGGAATGAATAAAGCGACCTTGGCACAAGAATGAAACGAGAACAGGTGCAGGCGCAAAATACGGCCCTATAAATAAAATGTGGGGGAGGTCCTGTCAATGCTGGGATTATGCGGATTTTTTATGGGGGGGTACCCCTCAGTAACAGGACTTATAACAGGGCCATATTTTATGCTCCTTTTTACCGCCTTTTGACCGACATTTCGCCGCCCCTGAAGGGCGTTTCAGCAGCTATACTTTTCGGGTCTTTTCACCTGTGTTTGATGCAGGCCAGGGCAATGGCATAAAAACCATCACAATTTTTATTTGCAGGCGCTACAATCGACCGCAGTCACAATTCTCAAATCAGAAGAGTATTGCTAATGAAAAACATCAACCCAACGCAGACCGCTGCCTGGCAGGCACTACAGAAACATTATGATGAAATGAAAGACGTCACCATCGCGGACCTGTTCGCGAAAGATGCCGATCGTTTCAATAAGTTCTCCGCGACCTTCGATGACCTGATGCTGGTGGATTTCTCCAAAAACCGCATTACCGAAGAAACGCTGGCGAAGCTGCAGGATCTGGCGAAAGAGACTGAGCTGGCCGACGCCATCAAATCCATGTTCTCCGGTGAGAAGATCAACCGCACCGAAGACCGTGCCGTGCTGCACGTGGCGCTGCGTAACCGTAGCAATACTCCGATTGTCGTTGACGGCAAAGATGTGATGCCGGAAGTGAACGCAGTGCTGGAAAAGATGAAAGCTTTCTCTGAAGCGATCATCTCCGGAAGCTGGAAAGGCTACACCGGCAAACCGATTACAGATGTGGTTAACATCGGTATCGGCGGGTCTGACCTTGGCCCATTCATGGTCACCGAAGCGCTGCGCCCATACAAAAACCACCTCAACATGCACTTTGTTTCTAACGTCGATGGTACCCACATCGCCGAGGTGCTGAAGAACGTGAATCCGGAAACGACCCTGTTCCTGGTCGCGTCTAAAACCTTCACCACTCAGGAAACCATGACCAACGCCCACAGCGCGCGCGACTGGTTCCTGAAAACCGCAGGCGACAACAAGCACGTGGCGAAACACTTCGCCGCGCTGTCGACCAACGGGAAAGCCGTTAGCGAGTTCGGTATCGACACTGCGAACATGTTCGAGTTCTGGGACTGGGTGGGGGGTCGTTACTCTCTGTGGTCCGCTATCGGCCTGTCGATCATCCTCTCCGTCGGCTTCGACAATTTCGTTGAGCTGCTCTCCGGCGCGCATGCGATGGATAAACACTTCTCCACCACCGCACCTGAGAAAAATCTGCCTGTGCTGCTGGCGCTGATTGGTATCTGGTACAACAACTTCTTCGGGGCTGAAACCGAAGCGATTCTGCCATACGACCAGTACATGCACCGTTTTGCGGCCTACTTCCAGCAGGGCAACATGGAATCCAACGGTAAATACGTTGACCGTAACGGTAACGCTGTGGATTACCAGACTGGCCCAATCATCTGGGGCGAGCCAGGCACTAACGGCCAGCATGCGTTCTATCAGCTGATCCACCAGGGCACCAAAATGGTCCCGTGTGATTTCATCGCCCCGGCCATTACCCATAACCCGCTCTCAGACCACCATCCGAAGCTGCTGTCTAACTTCTTCGCACAGACTGAAGCGCTGGCGTTCGGTAAGTCTCGTGACGTGGTTGAGCAGGAATACCGCGACCAGGGTAAAGATCCGGCCACGCTGGACCACGTTGTGCCGTTCAAAGTGTTCGAAGGCAACCGTCCAACCAACTCCATCCTGCTGCGCGAAATTACGCCGTTCAGCCTGGGTGCGCTGATTGCCCTGTACGAGCATAAGATCTTCACTCAGGGCGCTATCCTGAACATCTTCACCTTTGACCAGTGGGGCGTTGAGCTGGGTAAACAGCTGGCAAACCGTATCCTGCCTGAACTGGGTGACGATAACGCGATTAACAGCCACGACAGCTCCACAAATGGTCTGATCAACCGTTATAAAGCATGGCGCGCGTAATTAAAGTGTCATGAAAAAGTGCCGGCGAAATGCCGGCATTTTTTTATCGGATAATCCCTGATGTCTGTTATTAAACTCAAATTCCTGTAGTGAGTTTAATCTGAAAATAGTCTTTAACCTGTTAATTGCTGCGGTTTATTTTAGGAAAATACGGATAATTACCGTCACGGGATCTAATTCTATTTCATTGATTTATATAAGTTATATTATTATCTAATCGTCCTTTTGTTTCCATTTTATCCAATTGTCCGAAAACCCTTCTTCTATTTATCCCTACGGCAAACCCTCACCTTTAGTTGTGTATACTCGAATCCGCCTGAAATTCTTTTTGGGCAAATCTCCATTCATTAAATGAAGGGAAATTCTTATGAAGAAAGTACTGTATGGCATTTTCGCCATATCTGCGCTTGCGGCGACATCTGTTAATGCGGCTCCGGTTCAGGTCGGAGAAGCGGCAGGTTCGGCTGCGACGTCTGCGTCTGCGGGGATTTCTACCGCGTCCAGCGCCAGCACCGTAAGTTCAGCCGTGGGTGTCGCCCTGGCGGCAACCGGTGGCGGTGATGGCTCCAATACCGGAACCACGACCACCACGACCACCAGCACCCAGTAATAACGGGTGTTTTAATCATAACCACACTTCGGTGTGGTTATTCTGGCTTTTCAGTAGCCTTCGGGACCTGTAGACCGGGTAAGCGCAGCATCACCCGGCAATAATGCGGAGAAGAGTCGTGAAGCGACCTGGGATCATCCTGATTTGTCTGCTTTTGCAGGCGTGCTCGGCCACCACCAAAGGGCTGGGCCATTCACTGTGGGAAAGCATGTTCGGTACGCCGGGCGTGCATCTGACCGATGACGAACTTCAGAACATGCCCTATGCCAGTCAGTACATGCAGCTCAACGATGGCCCGCAGCTGTTTGTGGTGCTCGCTTTCGATGAAAACGGGCAGCAGAAATGGGTGACGCAGGATCAGGCCACCATCGTAACGCAGCATAGCCGTATCGTGAAAACCCTGCTCGGGGGCGACAACCTGCTTGAAGTCAACAATCTCGCCGCCGATCCGCTGAACAAGCCGAACCAGATAACCGACGGGGCAAGCTGGACCCGCACGATGGGCTGGACCGAACACAAGCAGGTTCGCTATGCCACCGCCCGCTCCACCTTCCGCTGGGATGGCACGGACAGCGTCAATGTGGGCAGCGACGAAACCCGGGTTCGCGTGCTGGATGAAGAGGTCACTACCGATCAGGCAACCTGGCATAACCGCTTCTGGGTGGACGATGACGGCCAGATACGCCAGTCGTTACAGTATCTGGGTGCCGGATTCTTCCCGGTCAAAACCACGCTGATCAAGGCCGCGAAATCATGAAAACACTTATTCGCGTTGCGCTGATCGCAAGCTTTGCTACGCCGCTCGCATGGTCTGCCGGGACGGTGAAAGTCTATACGCAGGACAATACGAAGCCTAAAACATTGACCAACGCCGGACACTTGATCGATCTCGTCGGCCAGCCAAGGCTGGCGAACAGCTGGTGGCCGGGTGCGGTCATCAGTGAACGACAGGCGACGGTGGTGGCGGAGCAACAACATAACGCGCTGCTCGCCAGGCTAACAGGGCTGGCGGAGCAGGAAGAGGGTGACGACGCGGCGGCCATTAACAGCCTTCGCCAGCAGCTTAAGGCGCTGAAGGTCACCGGACGGTTGCCGGTCAATCTCGATCCGGACCACGTTCGCGTCGCGGAAACGGCTAACCCGTCACTGGAAGGCGAGTATACGCTCTGGCTACCTGTTCAGCCTTCTACCATTACCGTGTTCGGGCTTGTCAGCAGTCCGGGTGACAAGCCGTTTATGCCGGGTCGCGATGTGGCGAGCTATCTCGATGAACAACATCTGTTGAGCGGTGCGGATAAGAGCTACGCATGGGTGGTGTACCCGGACGGCCAAACGCAAAAAGCACCGGTAGCCTACTGGAATAAACGCCATATCGAACCGATGCCAGGCAGCGTCATTTTTGTCGGTTTTGCCGACCATTTCTGGACGAAGGCATATGACGGGCTGAACGCCGATATCCTTCACTCCCTGAAACAGCGGATACCGGAATAATGAAAAGAACCTATCTCTATAGCATGCTGGCGTTATGCGTGAGTGCCGCCTGCCATGCAGAAACGTATCCGGCACCCATTGGCCCGTCTCAGTCAGATTTCGGCGGCGTCGGTTTACTGCAAACGCCTACCGCGCGCATGGCGCGGGAAGGGGAAATCAGCCTCAACTACCGTGATAACGATCAGTACCGCTACTACTCCGCCGCTGTACAGCTGTTTCCGTGGCTCGAAACCACGCTGCGCTACACTGACGTGCGCACCAAACGGTACAGCAGCGTCGAGTCCTTCTCCGGCGATCAGACCTACAAAGATAAAGCGTTCGACGTGAAGCTGCGTCTGTGGGAAGAGAGTTACTGGATGCCGCAGGTCTCCGTTGGCGCGCGGGATATCGGCGGTACCGGTCTGTTTGATGCGGAATACGTGGTGGCCAGCAAAGCCTGGGGACCGTTTGATTTCTCACTCGGTCTCGGCTGGGGGTATCTGGGTACCAGCGGCAACGTGAAAAACCCGTTCTGCTCCTACAGCGACAAATATTGCTATCGCGATAACAGCTATCAGAAAGCGGGCTCCATCAACGGCGACCAGATGTTCCACGGCCCGGCCTCGCTGTTTGGTGGCGTAGAGTACCAGACGCCCTGGCAGCCGCTGCGCCTGAAGCTGGAATACGAAGGGAATGACTATTCACAGGATTTCGCCGGCAAGATTGAGCAGAAGAGCAAATTTAACGTCGGTGCCATTTACCGTGTGGCTGACTGGGCTGACGTTAACCTCAGCTATGAGCGTGGCAATACCGTGATGTTTGGCGTGACGCTGCGTACCAACTTTAACGATATGCGGCCACACTACAACGACAACGCGCGGCCTGCCTACCAGCCGGAGCCGCAGGATGCCATTCTGCAGCACTCCGTCGTGGCGAACCAACTGACCCTGCTGAAATACAACGCCGGCCTGGCGGATCCGAAGATTCAGGTGAAAGGCGATACGCTGTACGTGACCGGCGAGCAGGTGAAATACCGCGACTCGCGGGAAGGGATCGAGCGCGCCAACCGGATTATCATGAACGATCTGCCGGACGGGATCAGCACGATCCGCGTGACCGAAAACCGTCTGAACATGCCGCAGGTCACGACGGAAACGGATGTCGCCAGCCTTAAGCGCCATCTGGAAGGCGAACCGCTTGGGCATGAAACCGAGCTGGTGCAAAAACGCGTTGAGCCAGTGGTGCCAGACACCACCGAGCAGGGCTGGTATATCGATAAGTCGCGCTTTGATTTCCATATCGATCCGGTACTGAACCAGTCTGTTGGTGGGCCAGAAAACTTCTACATGTATCAGTTGGGCGTCATGGCGACGGCGGATCTGTGGGTCACCGACCACCTGCTGACCACCGGCAGCCTGTTCGGTAACCTTGCCAACAACTACGACAAGTTCAACTATACCAACCCGCCGAACGACTCGAAGCTGCCGCGCGTGCGTACTCGCGTACGTGAATATGTGCAGAACGACGCTTACGTAAACAACCTGCAGGCCAACTACTTCCAGTACTTTGGTAACGGTTTCTACGGCCAGGTTTACGGCGGTTATCTGGAAACGATGTTTGGCGGCGCGGGGGCTGAAGTGCTCTACCGTCCGGTAGACAGCAACTGGGCGTTTGGTCTTGATGCCAACTACGTGAAACAGCGTGACTGGCGCAGCGCGCAGGACATGATGAAGTTCACCGACTACAGCGTTAAAACCGGCCATCTGACGGCCTACTGGACGCCGTCGTTTGCCCCCGACGTACTGGTGAAAGCCAGCGTTGGTCAGTATCTGGCGGGGGATAAAGGCGGCACGCTGGATATCTCTAAACACTTCGACAGCGGTGTGGTGGTCGGTGGCTATGCCACGATCACTAACGTCTCGCCGGACGAGTACGGGGAAGGGGACTTCACCAAAGGCGTGTACGTCTCCATTCCGCTGGATCTGTTCTCGTCAGGCCCAACCCGCAGCCGTGCGGCAATTGGCTGGACGCCGCTGACGCGTGACGGTGGTCAGCAGCTGGGGCGTAAATTCCAGCTGTACGACATGACCAGCGATAAGAACATCAACTTCAGATGATGCGTGAGTGACCGGTAGCGTTACGCCTGCCGGGCACCTTACAAACGCCGCAACAGTCTCGCCGGGTTCCCGGCGTAAACCCCTTTCTCGGTGATGGACTTTGTCACCACGCTTCCCGCCCCAATCACCGCCCCATCGCAAATTGAGACAGCCAGAATGGTGGCCCCGCTGCCGATTGAAACGTCGTTGCCCACACGAATGTGTCCCCAGCTGCGCCGGTCGGCATTGGGTTTACCGTCGCGGAACATATCGTTGGCGAACATCACCCCATGGCCAATGAAACAGCGCTCGCCGACGGTGACGTACTCGCAGATGAAGGTATGGGACTGAATTTTGCTGTCAGCACCGATGTGCGAGTTAGCCTGGATTTCAACAAACGGGCCGATAAAGACGTTATCGCCCAGCGAACATTCATAAAGATTCGCGGGTTCGTAAATGACGACGTTTTCGCCGCAGACAACATGACGAATAGCCACCTGGCGTTGCTCTGGCATACATCTCCTTAGACTGGCATCGACATAATATGGAGGGTGCTGGTTTGCGCCGCAGTGACGAAGAGGGTGTCTTTGACATGTTTCAGCCCCTGCGCTTCGTAAAACCGGCGTGCGCGAGGGTTCTTTTCGAGGACTTCCAGCCACAGCAGATTTTCCGAACAGGCTTTTGCCTGGCGAATCACTTCCGCAAGGAGTTGCTCGCCGTAGCGGTGTCCCGTGGCATCCGGCAATAAATAGAGTTTATGCAGGAGCGTACCCGTCAGCCCCTCGGGCTCGATGGTCTGCTGGGTTGAGAATTTTGCGAAACCGACTGGTGTCTGTGCGCTGGCAATGAGCCAGTAAGTGCCCGGCTGCATCAGGCTGTCTGCTATCGCCTGCGGCGCGTATTCCTGCTCAAGAAAGGCGGCAAGCTCCGTCTGGCTTTCCCATAGATGCCCAAAGTGATGCCGGTAGCTGGCATACCCCATTTCACTCAGCTGTTTTGCATCATCCACGGTGGCGCGTTGAATGGTTACTTTCATCATCCCTTCGTCGAAATAAGTGTGTCACAGTGCAACATGCCACAGCGCTGAACATAATATAAACAAAAAATATAGATCACCGTCACATTTTTGCGTTATACAGGAACCTCGCCCTGGAGAATGAGGTGCTCTATGACATCCCTGACTCGCCCGCGCGTTGAGTTTATCTCAACAATCCTCCAGACCGTGCTGAACCTCGGTCTGCTGAGCCTTGGCCTGATACTGGTCGTCTTTTTGGGAAAAGAGACGGTGCATCTGGCGGATGTGCTGTTCGCCCCTGAACAAACCAGCAAATATGAGCTGGTGGAAGGCCTGGTGGTCTACTTTCTCTACTTTGAATTTATCGCGCTGATTGTGAAGTATTTCCAGTCAGGCTTTCACTTCCCGCTACGCTATTTTGTTTACATCGGGATCACCGCGATTGTGCGGCTGATCATCGTGGATCATACCTCCCCGCTCGACGTACTGATCTATTCGGCGGCGATCCTGCTGCTGGTGATCACGCTCTGGCTGTGCAATTCGAAACGGCTGAAACGGGAATAAAAAAATGGCGGCCCGGAGGCCGCCTAACAACAGTCACAAGTTGGGTCAATACAATACGTCTAAAGTTGAGGGTTGCAGTGGCATAACAAATGAAACTTAACCTTTCACACCGCCCGCCGTCAGGCCATTCACCAGCCAGCGCTGCGCCAGCAGGAACACGACGGTGATAGGGATGGCGGAGAGTACAGCCGCCGCAGCAAAGTCGCCCCACAAATAGTTCTGCGGATTGAGGTATTGCTGCATACCGACGGCCAGCGTATAGCTGTTGACATCACGCAGTAACAGGGAAGCGACCGGCACTTCGGTGATGGCTGCGATAAACGACAGGATAAAGACCACCGCCAGGATCGGCACCGACAGCGGCAGAAGCACCAGACGGAATGCCTGCCACGGGGTCGCGCCATCCAGCGCCGCCGCTTCTTCCAGCGAGCCGTCAATGGTTTCGAAATACCCTTTGATGGTCCACACATGCAGCGCGATACCGCCAAGATAGGCGAAGATGACGCCACCGTGGGTGTTCAGGCCGATAAACGGCACATACTGGCCCAGTCGGTCAAACAAGGCATACAACGCCACCAGTGACAGTACCGCCGGGAACATCTGGAAAATCAGCATCCCTTTCAGCAGCGTGGCTTTACCCGGGAAACGCATACGGGCAAAGGCGTAAGCACAGGTCGTGGAGAGTGCGACAATACCAATCGCGGTAATCCCGGCAATTTTCACCGAGTTCCACAGCCATAACAGCACCGGGAACGGCGGTGGCGTGACGCGGCCATCCGCGTGTTCAACGCTGAAGCCCAGCGCTAACTTCCAGTGCTCCCAGGAGATTTCATCCGGGATCAGGCTCCCGGTCGCGAAGTTACCGGCACGCAGGGAGATGGCGATGACCATCAGCAGCGGGAACATGATTGCCGCGATAAAAATCAGCAGCCCTAAATGCGTCGCGAAGAGGCGCAGTTTCTGAGATTTGGGTTGGACCATAGACATATTCTGTGCCCTCCTTAGTCGAATTTCATGCGTGTTGCTTTCAGGTTCACAATCGCCAGAGCGCCAACCAGCAGGAAGATCAGGGTGGCAATCGCTGCCGCCAGACCGAAGTCCTGACCGCCGCCGCCTTCGAAGGCGATACGGTAGGTGTAGCTGACGAGCAGGTCGGTATAGCCTGCCGGCGTGGTGGTGCCAAGACGGTCAGGCCCACCGTTGGTCAACAGCTGAATCAGCACGAAGTTGTTAAAGTTGAAGGCAAAGCTGGCAATCATCAGCGGCGTCAACGGCTTAATGAGCAGCGGCAGCGTAATCTTAAAGAAATTCTGGAACGGACCCGCGCCATCCATTGCCGAGGCTTCGTACAAATCGTCCGGAATCGCCTTCAGCAGGCCCATGCACAGGATCATCATGTACGGATAACCGAGCCAGGTGTTCACGATGATAATCATCGAGCGGGCGGTGATTGGGTCGCTGAACCAGGCCGGTTTGATGCCGAACAGCGCGCTCAGCATCATGTTGATTTCACCGAAGCTCTGGTTAAACAGCCCTTTGAAAATCAGAATCGAGATAAACGACGGGACGGCATACGGCAGAATAAGCAGCACGCGGTAAATGGCTTTCCCTTTCAGAGATTCCCACTGCACCAGACACGCCAGCACCATGCCCACGGCAACGGTCAGGATCACCGTCAGTATGGAGAACACTACGGTCCAGACAAAGATGGCGAAGAACGGTTTCTGGATCCCTTCATCGGTGAAGACGCGGGTGAAGTTGTCCCAGCCTATCGTCACGGTGTAGCCCGGGCTGAGCTTGTCATCACCCCATTTGCCATCAGCCGTAATGGACTGGTAGAAACCAATGTCGTTGTTTGGACGGTACTTTACGCCGCTCTGGTTGTTGGTCAGCGTGCCGTCGTCCGCCAGCGTATAAAGCGGTTGTGTTCCGGAGAACTGGCGCAGTGAACTCATGGTCACTTTGCTTTCGTCCGGCAGTTGGGCGGTAAGCTGCGTCAGTGCCTGACGGTTCTGCGTAATGATGCGCAGGTTAGCGCGTTCGCCTTCCGGCAGGGCCGCAGCCTCTTTTAAGGCCAGCTTCTGCTCGCCGCCAAATTTGAAAGCGTCGGAGACATAATTTTTGCCGGTTTCTTCGTCAGTGAGTGCTAACTTCCACTCGCTGCCCGCAGGATACAGGCCGAAGTTAAAGGTTTTGCCCGCCTGATAAGAGCGGTCCATCAGCACCTGTTGGGCGCGTTCCTGCGCAAGCTGGTTGGTGCTGCTGTAGTTGGTGAACGCGATAGCAATGGTACAAATCAGCGGGAACAGGACAAACAGGCCCATCCCGGCCACGCCCGGGTAAACATATCGCCAGGCATAGGCTTTACGGTTGGCGAAAATATACAGGCCAGCAGAGCTTAAAATCAGCGTCATGATGGCGAACAGATATTCCCCTTGTACGTACATTAAAACAACAAGGTAACCCACCAGCAGACACAGCAGACCCATTACAGACCACTTCAGGGCAGAGCTTTGCCACCAGTGTTTCTTTTTAATGACATCCATGGGGTTCTTCCTCTACAACACATTTTGTTCTCCCTCTCTCCGCAGGGGAGAGAGGGGATAAAAGCCTTACTTCGTGATACGACCCTGAGCATCTTTCAGCGCAGCATCAACCGTCTGACGACCGCTTGCTGCGTTGATGACGGCGGTACGGGTGGCGTACCAGAACGCTGCCATTTGTGGGATGTTCGGCATGATTTCGCCTTTCTGGGCGTTATCCATGGTTGCCGCGATACGTGGGTCTTTCGCCAGCTGATCCTGGAAGGATTTCAGCGCAACCGCGCCCAGCGGTTTGTCCTTGTTCACTTCATCCAGACCCTGATCGGTCAGCAGGTAGTTTTCCAGGAACTCTTTCGCCAGCTCTTTGTTCGGGCTGGCAGCGTTAATACCTGCGCTCAGCACGCCAACAAACGGTTTAGACGGCTTGCCTTTAAAGGTTGGCAGCAGGGTTACG
Organism: Enterobacter sp. PTB; assembly: GCF_051130085.1. Classification (NCBI taxonomy): domain Bacteria; kingdom Pseudomonadati; phylum Pseudomonadota; class Gammaproteobacteria; order Enterobacterales; family Enterobacteriaceae; genus Enterobacter; species Enterobacter sp. PTB. The sequence goes on along the minus strand of NZ_JBDKEE010000031.1, from coordinate 16,031 downwards.
CCGTAGTTGATTTTGCTCTTGTCGATGTTGGTCCAGGCCCACGGACCGTTGATGGTCATCGCGGTTTCGCCTTTGTTGAACGCCGCTTCTGCGATGGAGTAGTCGGTATCCGCGTTCATGTGTTTGTTCTTAATGAGGTCAACCAGGAAGGTCAGGCCTGCTTTCGCGCCAGCGTTGTCCACGCCCACGTCTTTCACGTCATATTTGCCGTTTTCAAATTTGAACGCGTAACCGCCGTCGGCAGCAATCAGCGGCCAGGTGAAGTACGGTTCCTGCAGGTTGAACATCAGCGCGCTCTTACCTTTCGCCTTCAGCTCTTTATCCAGTTTCGGGATCTCTTCCCAGGTTTTCGGTGGGTTGGGTACCAGGTCTTTGTTGTAAATCAGAGACAGTGCTTCTACCGCGATTGGGTAAGCGATGATCTTGCCGTTATAGCGAACGGCATCCCAGGTGAACGGGTACAGTTTGTCCTGGAAAGCTTTGTCCGGCGTCACTTCAGCCAGCAGACCCGACTGGGCGTAGCCACCGAAACGGTCATGTGCCCAGAAGATGATGTCCGGACCGTCACCCGTTGCAGCCACCTGCGGGAATTTCTCTTCCAGTTTGTCCGGGTGTTCAATGGTAACTTTGATACCGGTGTCTTTCTCGAATTTCTTGCCCACTTCGGCCAGGCCGTTATAGCCTTTATCGCCGTTAATCCAGATAACCAGCTTACCTTCTTCAATTTTGGCGAGAGCCGGTGCGGAAATCATCATTGCTGCAAGGGCGGACAATGCGAAAACGCGTGCGCCAGTCTTGATCTTCATATCTGCCATCCTTTTTTGGTGATGTGCTCGTGGATACACTGAGGTGGTTCAACGTGACTCAGTCTCCTTATTTGACATCCTCTTTCCATCCTCCCAACCCCTACGCCCCACCCCCCGTTTGTGTGATCTCCGTTACATAAATTTAAGTTATGAGTGCTGGCGCACATAAAAACACAGTGAATTTTGCAGGTGGCTTCACGAATTTCGCCTCAGCCCTCCAGCGGCGGTCGCAGAGCCTGCTCTCTCATCCTCCCGCCTCCTCCCCCATAAAAAAGCCGGGGGGTGGAGGATTCACGAAAGTAATGGATACCCCATAGTGAACTTATCTTGAATGTTTCTGTCGGTGACAGGTTGTAACGAAGGGAGAAGGGCATGGCGAGCGTACAGCTGCGTAATGTAACGAAAGCCTGGGGTGACGTTGTGGTGTCGAAAGACATCAATCTGGACATCCACGAAGGTGAATTCGTGGTATTTGTCGGCCCATCTGGCTGCGGTAAATCAACTCTGCTGCGTATGATTGCCGGTCTTGAAACCATCACCAGCGGCGATTTGCTGATTGGTGATACCCGAATGAATGACATTCCGCCTGCCGAACGTGGCGTCGGCATGGTTTTCCAGTCTTATGCACTCTATCCCCACCTTTCCGTAGCCGAGAACATGTCCTTCGGTCTGAAGCTGGCGGGCGCGAAAAAAGAGGTGATTAACCAGCGCGTCACGCAGGTGGCGGAAGTGTTACAGCTGGCACACCTGCTTGAGCGTAAACCAAAAGCCCTCTCCGGTGGTCAGCGTCAGCGTGTGGCAATTGGCCGTACGCTGGTCGCCGAACCGCGTGTGTTCCTGCTCGATGAACCGCTTTCTAACCTGGATGCCGCCCTGCGCGTCCAGATGCGTATCGAAATCTCCCGTCTGCACAAACGTCTTGGCCGCACGATGATTTACGTCACCCACGATCAGGTCGAAGCGATGACGCTGGCCGACAAAATTGTGGTGCTGGACGCCGGTCGCGTGGCGCAGGTGGGTAAACCGCTGGAGCTTTATCACTACCCGGCAGACCGCTTTGTTGCGGGCTTTATTGGCTCGCCAAAGATGAACTTCCTGCCCGTCAAAGTGACCGCGACAGCCATTGAACAGGTACAGGTGGAGCTGCCAAACCGTCAGCAAGTGTGGCTGCCGGTCGACAGCGCCAACGTACAGGTGGGGGCCAATATGTCCCTCGGTATTCGTCCTGAGCATTTACTGCCGAGCCACATCGCCGATGTGACGCTGGAAGGTGACGTTCAGGTCGTCGAACAACTTGGTCACGAAACACAGATTCATATCCAGATCCCCGCCATCCGTCAGAACCTGGTCTACCGCCAGAATGACGTGGTGTTGGTAGAAGAGGGTGCCACATTCGCTATCGGTTTGCCGCCAGAGCGTTGCCATCTGTTCCGTGAGGATGGCACCGCATGTCGTCGGTTGCACAAAGAGCCAGGCGTTTAAGCATTCCAATTACAAAGAAAAGCAATGATCTCAGGAGATAGAATGATGATTACTCTGCGCAAACTTCCTCTGGCAATCGCCGTGACGGCAGGCATTTTGTCTGCACACGCGGGTGCCGTGGACTTTAAAGGTTATGCTCGTTCTGGCATTGGCTGGACCGGGAGTGGCGGTGAACAACAATGTTTCCAGGCAACCGGTGCACAAAGTAAATACCGTCTTGGTAACGAATGTGAAACCTACGCCGAACTGAAACTGGGTCAGGAAGTGTGGAAAGAGGGCGATAAGAGCTTCTATTTCGACACTAACGTTGCGTATTCCGTTTCTCAGCAGAATGACTGGGAATCCACCAGCCCGGCCTTCCGTGAAGCAAACGTGCAGGGTAAAAACCTGATTGAATGGCTGCCAGGCTCCACCATCTGGGCCGGTAAGCGTTTCTATCAGCGTCATGACGTCCACATGATCGACTTCTACTACTGGGATATCTCTGGTCCTGGTGCGGGTATCGAAAACATCGATCTGGGCTTCGGTAAACTGTCTTTGGCCGCGACCCGTTCTTCTGAGTCCGGCGGTTCTGCAACCTTCGCCGATCGTGATGCGAACGGCGACCGTATTTATGACAACGTAGTACCAAACGATGTCTTCGACGTCCGTCTGGCCGGCCTGGAAACCAACCCGGGTGGTACACTGGAACTGGGTGTTGACTATGGTCACACCAACATTCCTGACGACTACTATCTGCAGCCTGGCGCCTCTAAAGATGGCTGGCTGTTCACCGCTGAGCACACCCAGAGCATGTTGAAAGGCTTCAACAAGTTCGTGCTGCAGTACGGTACGGACTCCATGACCTCTAACGGCAAAGGTATTCCGCAGGGCGGTAGCATTGATAACGACGGTTCCATGTGGCGTGTGCTGGACCACGGTGCAATCACCCTGGCAGACCGTTGGGACCTGATGTACGTCGGTATGTACCAGAATATCGATCGTGACAACAACAATGGTACAGAGTGGTGGACTGTCGGCGTTCGTCCAATGTTCAAATGGACGCCAATCATGAGCACCCTGCTTGAAGTGGGCTACGACAACGTTAAGTCTCAGAAAACTGACGAGAAAAACAGCCAATACAAAATCACCCTGGCACAGCAATGGCAGGCAGGCGACAGCATCTGGTCTCGCCCGGCTATCCGTGTCTTCGCAACCTACGCGAAGTGGGATGAGAAATGGGGCTATGCGAACAACGACTCAGGCGCAGGTTACACCTCTGGCGTAGCGTATAGCGACACTTCCGCGAAAACCTTCAGCCGTGGCGACTCCGACGAGTGGACCTTCGGTGCCCAGATGGAAATCTGGTGGTAATTCGGTAGACCTGACGTAATGACCTAAAAAGAGGGGCGTAAGCCCCTCTATCCTTAGGGTGCTGCGCGCTATTGCCTGGCCACCGCAGTGCTCACGCTATCAGAGGTAATAACAATGAAAATGAAGAAAAGTCTCGTCGCGCTGTGCCTCTCTGCGGGGCTGCTGGCCTGTGTTCCGGCGATCACCTTCGCAGATGTCAATTTCGTGCCACAAAATACCAGCGCTGCGCCTGCCATCCCGGCGGCGGCGCTCCAGCAACTGACCTGGACGCCGGTTGACCAATCCAAAACCCAGTCAACCCAACTTTCTGCGGCAGGCCAACAGCTTAACGTGCCGGGGATTGCCGGTCCGGTTGCCGCTTTCAGCGTCCCGGCCAATATTGGTGAGCTGACCCTGACGCTGACCAGCGAAGTAAGCAAGCAGACCAGCGTATTTGCGCCTAACGTACTGATTCTGGACCAAAACCTGACGCCATCTGCCTTCTTCCCGAGCGACTATTTTGGCTACCAGGAACCTGGCGTCATGAGTGCTGACCGCCTCGAAGGCAAAATGCGCCTGACGCCTGCTCTGGGACAGCAGAAGATTTATGTCCTGGTCTTCACCACGGACAAAGATTTGCAGCAGACCACTAAGCTCACCGACCCGGCAAAAGCCTATGCCAAAGGAACCGGTAACTCTGTTCCGGATATCCCGGATCCGTTAGCGCGTCATGTCACCGACGGGTTGCTGAAGCTGAAAGTCTCAACAAACAGTGCTTCCAGCGTACTGGTTGGCCCTCTGTTTGGTTCATCCGGTACAGGCCCGGTCACGGTGGGGAACACTGCTGCGCCTGTGTATGCCGCACCCGTTGCTACGGCGGCGGCTCCAGCTGCAACCGCAGCCCCGGCTCCGGCGAAGAAAGCCGAGCCGGTACTGAACGACACCGAAGAATACTTCAATAACGCCATTAAGCAGGCGGTGAAGCGCGGCGATGTCGACAAAGCGCTGAAACTGCTTGATGAAGCCGAACGTTTAGGTTCAACCACTGCCCGTTCCACCTTTATCAGCAGTGTAAAAGGCAAGGGGTAACCGTTTCCCCACAGTGCTGATTTGTTAGTAGTTTAGTGCGCCTGAGTGGGCGCACTTTTTTTGGTGTCACACGGGCTGTTGCGCTCTTGTTGCGATCGTGATCGTTAAATAACGTTTGGCCCCCCTCAATCCGCTTTTCTGCGATACAATGCCATTACGTTATGTATCGGAGAGTCTGGCATGTCACACCCCGCGCTAACGCAACTGCGTGCGCTGCGCTATTTCGACCAAATACCTGCGCTTGACCCGGAGCAACTGGACTGGCTGCTGCTGGAAGATTCCATGACTAAACGTTTCGAGCAGCAGGGCAAAACCGTTACGGTGACCCTGGTTCAAGAAGGGTTTGTCTCTTGCGCTGAGATCGCCTCTGAGCTGCCCCTGTTGCCGCAGGAAGAACGCTACTGGCTGCGCGAAATATTACTCTGTGCAGACGGTGAGCCATGGCTTGCCGGACGAACGGTTGTTCCCGAGTCCACCCTTTCCGGGCCAGAGCTGGCGCTACAACGGCTGGGGAATACGCCGCTGGGGCGCTATCTTTTCACGTCGTCCGAGCTTACCCGGGATTTTATTGAGATTGGTCGCGATGCCGAACTGTGGGGGCGTCGTTCCCGCCTTCGCCTGAGCGGTAAGCCGTTAATACTGACGGAGCTTTTTTTACCGGCATCGCCGTTGTACTAAGAGGAAGAAAAAATGGAGTGGAGCCTGACGCAGAATAAGCTGTTGGCTTATCACCGCTTGATGCGTACAGATAAACCCATCGGCGCGCTGCTGCTGCTGTGGCCGACCCTTTGGGCGCTATGGGTAGCAACACCAGGGGTACCGCCGCTGTGGATCCTGGGGGTGTTCATTGCAGGCGTCTGGCTGATGCGTGCGGCGGGCTGCGTGGTCAATGACTATGCGGATCGTAAATTCGACGGGCACGTAAAACGTACGGCCCATCGTCCGTTGCCCAGCGGGCAAGTGACCGAGAAAGAGGCCCGTACGCTGTTTATCGTACTGGTGCTGCTCTCTTTCCTGCTGGTGTTAACCCTGAACACCATGACCATTCTGCTTTCAGTTGCGGCCCTGGCTCTGGCCTGGGTTTATCCGTTCATGAAGCGCTACACCCACCTGCCTCAGGTGGTGCTGGGCGCGGCGTTTGGCTGGTCGATCCCGATGGCGTTTGCGGCGGTGAGTGAGTCCGTCCCGTTAAGCTGCTGGCTGATGTTCCTGGCGAACATTCTCTGGGCCGTGGCATACGACACGCAATACGCGATGGTAGACCGCGACGATGACCTGAAGATTGGCATTAAATCGACGGCGATCCTCTTCGGACGTCATGACAAGCTGATCATCGGTATCCTGCAGGTTGCGGTGCTGGCGTTAATGGTGACGATGGGTTACCTGAACGGGCTCAACTGGGCGTTTTACTGGGCCGTGCTGGTGGCGGGAATGCTGTTTGTCTACCAGCAGAAGCTGATTGCGAAACGTGAGCGTGAAGCTTGCTTCAAGGCGTTTATGAATAACAACTATGTCGGTCTGGTGCTGTTTTTAGGGCTGGCGATGAGCTACTTTTCGTAAAAAAACGGCAGCCAGAAGGCTGCCGTTTTTGTTTTCATCGCAGGTCATCAGACCGCTGCACGCTTCACTCGCCTTGCGTCGCACTTTCAATCGTTAAACGCACATCAGACGTGATCAGTTCGGCCAGCATCTGGTACACCTTCAGCGTCTCTTCCGGCTCGGCATCGCCCGTATCACTGATAAACCCTTCATCACGCAACGTCAGCACCAGAGAGCTGAAGACCGCTTTGTCGAAGAATTCCGGGGCGTTAATCCCGTGCAGAACAGACAGGCGCTGTGCCAGCGTCCGGCTCTCTTTCTCGAGCGTACCGCGGTTAATGGACGGATTCGCGCTCAGCAACCAGAAGGTGATAGCGTAGCGCTGCAGCGTTTCACGCGCGCCCGCCGCCAGCAGTTGCAGGGTACGGGACCGTGACGGATTGATATGCAGCTCGTCGTTCGTGACGGTAATCAGCCCCTGACGACGCAGCTCTTCGGTCAGTTTATCCAGCTCAGTCGCCAGTTCGTCCTTGTCCCAGCGCAGGAACAGCTCCGCTTTCAGCATTGGATAGAGCGTTTCAACATGACGCAACAGCTCCTGACGCGAGATGCGACGATGCTGGGTGATGATGGCCGCCATGAGCGAGGGCAGCATCAGCATATGCGCGATGTTGTTACGATAGTAAGTCATCAGCACCGCCTGCTCGCGCGGGAGAATGATGATGTCGCCGATGGTGTCCTTTTCGACTTCAAACTTGTTCATCTGCAGGGCATGCTCGATAAGCTCGCTTGCCGTGCTTACCGGTACGGTCGAATCCACCGAGTACGGCACGTTGCGCATCATATCCAGATAGCAATCCAGCTGCTCCGTAAGCTGTTCACGGGTCAGTGAACGCTGACGAGAGGCCAGAAGTGCCGTACAGCACAGGTTCATGGCGTTTGCCGCACCGGCGTTGTTAATGCGCACCATCAGTTCAGAGGCGATGCTGTTGACCGTAGGCGTCAGCCAGGCCGGGCGTATTGCTTCGATAGGATCGATAGACTCGCGCCACTCCGGAACATGGTTGTTCAGGTAGGTCATCAGCGGCATCGGCTCGCCAAAGTTGACGTAGCCCTGGCCAAGGTTGCGTAACTTGCTCAAGCCGCGCAGCATCTGCGGCAGGCTCTCTTTCTCTTTGGTCGCACCGCGCAGCTCTTTGGCGTAGGTGCCCACTTCCATCACGTGCTCGTAGCCAATGTAGATGGGTACCAGCGTGATCGGGCGGGTTCCCCCGCGCAGCATCGCCTGAATGGTCATCGACAGCGTGCCGGTTTTAGGATCGAGCAGACGACCGGTACGGGAGCGACCCCCTTCCACGAAGTATTCAACGGAATAACCGCGGCTGAACAGCTCGCCAAGATATTCACGGAATACGGTGGAGTAGAGCTTGTTGCCCTTAAAGGTACGACGGATAAAGAACGCCCCCAGGCGACGGAAAATCGGGCCGGCTGGCCAGAAGTTCAGGTTAATGCCGGCAGCGATGTGCGGCGGTACCAGACCCTGGTGATAGAGCACATAGGAGAGGAGCAGATAGTCCATGTGGCTGCGGTGGCAGGGGACATAGACAATCTCATGGCCATCATGGGCCAGCTGGCGTACGCGCTCGGCGTTATGAACGTTGATGCCCTGATAGAGGCGGTTCCACGTAAAGCCCAGGATACGATCGGAAAGACGAATCATCTCGTAAGAGAAGTTCGCGGCAATCTCTTCCATCAGCGCAATAGCGTTCTGCTGTGCTTTCTCATGGGAAATCTTTTTGCTGCGCGCTTCGTCTTCAACGGCCCTGGCAATCGCTTTGGAGGCCAGCAGCTTGTTGAAGAGGTCCTGACGTGCAGGAAGACGCGGGCCGACGGCAGCCAGACGCTGACGGGCGAAGTGCATACGCGCCACGCGCGCCAGTTTCTGCGCGATAATCTTGTCGGTGCCGTGTTCGTCCGCCATACGGCGCAGCGAAACGGACGGGGAGAAACGCACGAAGCTGTCACGTCCCAGCCAGGAGACCGCGAAGAATTTCTGAATGCCGTTAAGCATGCGCAGCGGTGGGTTCTCTTCACCTTTCTCTCTGCCCGGGCGACGACCAAACATCACCGATACCGGCACCATCTGCACATCCAGACCCGGATTGCTGCGGTGCAGGTCGAGATAGTCGTGGAAAAGCTTGATGGACTCTTCCTTTGGCGTGTAATAGGTAAACACGCGCGGCCCGCCGTGAATGAACACATAGCGCGGCAGCAGAGTGCCGTCGACTTCGAGGGGTTCAAGCGGGTCAGGTAAATCATGCGCCAGACACTGGGCGCGAAGCGTCAGTAGGTCTGCCTTCGAGTTATAAGGCAAAACGTACATAATTGGGCGTGACGTATCGAGCCCCAATTCCAGCGCGGGTTCCGCTGGGATAGACTTGCTTTTTACCAGGACGCTTAATGGTAAATTAAGTAATTTGTAGTAAATTCGTGGCCAGCCGGACATAAACGATGTAAAGCCTCTGGTTAATAATGCAATTGCGGCGCAAGGATAACAGAAAGCGCGCAAAATTTCTGTTGTTACCCGTCATACTTCAGGCAGCAGCGAAACACGCTGCGCCTACTGTTACTGACGCTATTTTAATTAAAAGGTTCTTTTAATGGCCAATAATACCACTGGGTTAACCCGAATCATCAAAGCCGCCGGCTATTCATGGAAAGGTTTCCGTGCAGCGTGGGTCAATGAAGCCGCGTTTCGCCAGGAGGGCGTCGCCGCTATCATCGCGGTGATTATCGCCTGTTTCCTTGATGTTGATGCGATTACCCGCGTTTTGTTGATCGGCTCCGTGCTGTTGGTGATGATAGTGGAAATTCTCAATAGCGCTATTGAGGCCGTGGTGGACCGTATCGGCTCTGATTTCCATGAGCTCTCCGGCCGGGCGAAAGACATGGGGTCTGCTGCCGTATTGCTGGCGATTATCACTGCGGTCATCACCTGGGTCACGCTGCTTTGGTCACATTTCCGATAAGCCTCGAGAAATAATTAAGTCCCTGGTTTTTTGTGCAGTTTTTGGTTCCAAAATCGCCTTTGACTGTATATACTCACAGCATAACTGTATATACACCCAGGGGGCGGAATGAAAGCGTTAACGACCAGGCAGCAAGAGGTGTTTGATCTCATCCGGGATCATATCGGCCAGACGGGTATGCCACCCACGCGTGCGGAGATCGCTCAGCGTCTGGGTTTCCGTTCTCCGAATGCTGCCGAAGAACACCTGAAAGCGCTGGCGCGTAAAGGCGTCATTGAGATTGTATCGGGCGCTTCGCGTGGCATCCGTCTGCTGGTGGAAGAAGAGACAGGCATTCCGCTGGTGGGCCGTGTCGCGGCAGGTGAACCTTTGCTGGCACAACAGCATATTGAAGGTCACTACCAGGTTGACCCGGGCATGTTTAAACCGAGCGCAGATTTCCTGCTGCGCGTCAGCGGCATGTCGATGAAAGATATCGGTATTCTGGACGGCGATCTGCTCGCAGTTCATAAAACCCAGGACGTGCGCAACGGGCAAGTTGTGGTCGCGCGTATTGACGATGAAGTTACCGTTAAGCGTCTGAAAAAGCAGGGTAACACCGTCCAGTTACTGCCTGAAAACAACGAGTTCTCCCCGATTGTGGTGGATCTCCGCGAACATAACTTCTCTATTGAAGGGCTGGCTGTTGGGGTTATCCGCAACGGTGAATGGCTGTAATCATGTCATAACAGGCTACGGACCTGCCGTAGCCTGATTCAATCTCCACTGCCGGTATTTTTCATGTCACTGCTGACGACATCAGATAAGGCATTGTGGCGTCTTGCACTGCCAATGATTTTTTCCAATATCACCGTCCCTCTGCTGGGACTGGTAGACACGGCTGTTATTGGTCATCTGGATTCCCCCGTTTATCTGGGCGGCGTCGCGATCGGCGCGACGGCAACCAGCTTCCTTTTTATGCTGCTGCTCTTTTTGCGTATGAGTACCACCGGGCTTACGGCTCAGGCGTACGGCGCAAAAGATCCGTTGCGTCTGGCGCGAGCGCTGGTACAACCCTTGATCCTTGCCCTGGGCGCGGGTGCGCTGATCGTGGTGTTGCGCACGCCACTGATTGATCTGGCGCTGCATGTCGTTGGCGGTAGCGAGGCGGTACTTGAGCAGGCGCGGCGCTTCCTTGAAATTCGCTGGCTCAGCGCGCCTGCATCACTGGCGAACCTGGTTCTGCTTGGCTGGTTACTCGGCGTGCAGTATGCCCGTGCGCCAGTCATTCTGCTGGTGGCAGGCAATCTTCTCAACATCGTGCTTGATGTCTGGCTGGTGATGGGTCTGCATATGAACGTGCAGGGCGCCGCGCTGGCGACGGCAATTGCAGAATACGGTACCTTTTTCATCGGCCTGTGGATGGTCTGGCGCGTGCTGGCCCTGCGCGGTATCTCGCTTGCGATGCTCAAAACCGCGTGGCGCGGCAATATCCGCACGCTGCTGGCGCTCAACCGCGACATTATGCTGCGCTCGTTACTGCTTCAGCTCTGCTTTGGCGCGCTGACGGTCTTTGGGGCGCGACTTGGGCCGGAGATCGTCGCGGTTAATGCGGTCCTGATGACGCTGCTCACCTTCACCGCGTATGCGCTGGATGGCTTTGCCTATGCCGTTGAAGCCCATTCCGGGCAAGCGTATGGCGCACGCGAAAGCGGCCAGCTCCGCGAGGTGTGGCGGGCCGCCTGTCGTCAGTCAGGCCTTGTGGCGCTGGCGTTTGCACTCATTTACGCCTGTCTGGGTGAACAGATCGTTGCTTTACTCACCTCCCTCCCATCGCTGCGCGAACTGGCGAGTCACTATCTCTTCTGGCAGGCAATCTTACCGGTGGTGGGTGTGTGGTGTTATCTGCTGGACGGCATGTTTATTGGCGCGACGCGAGGTGCGGAGATGCGCAATAGCATGGCGGTCGCTGCGGCGGGATTTGGTCTGACGTTGCTGACGCTGCCGTGTCTGGGCAACCACGGTTTGTGGCTGGCTCTGGCGGTTTTCCTCGCGTTACGTGGCCTGTCGCTGGCCTTTATCTGGCATCGTCACTGGCGAAATAACACCTGGCTGCCTTCCCGCCACGATATATCGTGACGGTTAAAGATTCCGAATATAAAAACAACTGCCGAATCCTTAACTACAATAATAATCACGTCCAGCAGAAAAGAACGAAGCGGACGAAACTTACAGACGCTTAACACGAGGACACGATTATGAATAAAGACGAAATCGGCGGCAACTGGAAGCAGTTCAAAGGTAAAGCGAAAGAACAGTGGGGTAAGCTGACGGATGATGATATGACCATCATCGAAGGTAAACGCGATCAGCTGGTGGGTAAAATTCAGGAACGTTACGGCTACGAGAAAGATCGTGCTGAAAACGAAGTGAAAGACTGGGAAACCCGTAACGATTATCGCTGGTAATCCTTTACTCCCCCTGAGGGCGGCTTCGGGCCGCCTTTTCTTTTGCCGTTAACGCGGCTTTTTCTTCACCAGTACCGAATGGTCGTGCTGGCACTCATCCTGGTGTCGACAGGCTTCTACCTCTACGCAGGCTGAGCACAGGCCGTGCGCTTCAATCACGTTATGACGCAACGCAAAGCCCATTTTGGCTGCCAGCGTATGCATAATATCTTCAACGCCTTCCGCACCTTCTTCCTTCACGCTGCCGCAGCGATCGCAGATAAACATGGCCGACGTATGGGTTGGCTGATCGAACAGATGGCACAGCACATAGCTGTTTGTCGATTCAACTTTATGCACAAAGCCCTGTTCCAGCAGGAAATCCAGCGCGCGGTACACCGTTGGCGGTTTAGCCTGTGGCTCGCTTTCGCGCAGCAGATCAAGCAGATCGTACGCGCTGATCGCGCCCTGCTGCAGACTCATCAAACGTAATACTTCAAGGCGCTGCGGAGTCAGGCGCACATTGCGTTGCACGCACAGCTTTTCTGCCTGCGCTAACAGCTCTTTTGTGGACTTATCCATTTAGCACCCCGGATGTTATAGGCTGGAAAACCCCCACTTTATCATGTTCTGCTAAAAACACCGAGATCCGCCAGGCTGTGCTATACCTGACGCAACGCAATCCGGGGAATAAACGATGAAAAGACCTGACTGTATTCGACACTGGCGCGACGTAGAAGGCGCAGATGACTCAACCTATCCCGACAGTAGTGAACGTTTTTCCATTGGCGCACCGCTGGCGCGTAAGCTCGGCCTTGGACGCATTGGTATACACCATGAGCGCTTACCGCCAGGCCGACGGACCTCTTATCCTCATGCTGAAAGCGACGAAGAAGAGTTTATCTACGTGCTTGAAGGCTACCCTGAAGCCTGGATTAACGGATATTTATGGAAACTTGAACCTGGCGACAGCGTGGGCTTTCCCGCCGGAACCGGGGTCTGTCATACCTTCATCAACAACACCGACGAAGAGGTACGGCTCCTGGTGGTGGGTGAGGCCAACAAGAAGCATAACCGTATCTATTACCCGCTTAATCCGGAGTACGCCGCCACGCGCGACGATCGCTGGGTAGACCACCCTCCTCAGTTTTTCGGACCGCACGATGGAAAACCTGGGAAAAAATAATTTCCTCTTCTATAAATATTGAGGGCCGTCACAAATAACTACAGGCCTGGCGGGAATTTAACTTAAGGAAATAGCGGGTCTTTTTGCACTTATTCACAGCAATAGTTCGTTCCTGTTTGGGAGATAACAGACAGGGGTTATTTAATAACAGACTATAAGACGAGCATACTGTGAAAAAACATTTTAAATTTTCGGTGGTTAGCATCGCTGTCTCCATGTTTATGGCAAATCAGGCGGGAGCAGCCAATACCTGGACAGAATCACGTAGCGACGCCATGGGGGGCACGGGTGTCGCGGCCGGAAACTATGGCAGCGGGGCGTTAATCAACCCTGCGCTACTGGCGAAGGCGAAACCGGACGACGATGTGACGGTCATTTTACCATCCGCTGGCGTGCAGGTGACCGATGAAGACAATCTTCAGGATGAGATTGATACCATCAACGATAAAATCAACCATTACAAAGACGTGGTTGATAACCTTACACCGATTGAGATCATTACCAACCCGTTAGGTTCCATCAACCAGTTCCAGGGCGCGGCGAAAGATCTCGCCGATGAGCTGGATTATCTCAAGGGCAAAACGGCACGCGCCACGGCGGGTGCGGGGATAGCCGTCAGTATTCCTAACGATGTCCTTTCCGTGGCCTTTATGGCTAAAGGCTATGCCCACGGACGCGTCAGTTCTTCTATTGATCAGCAAGATATTGATTACCTGCGCGGTATTCAACGCAGCGATGCGGTGGCTGCCGGCGTTGCACTGGACGCTGCGCTGAACGGCACCGATCAAATCACGAAAAACCTCAACTCAACGGCGTCTGGCCGGGCGGCAATTGTCTCCGACTATGGTATCGCGGTGGCGCGTCAGTTCGAGCTTGGCGGTGTTCCGGTGTCTGTTGGCGTGACTCCAAAACTGCAAAAGACCTGGGTTTATAACTACACCACCTCCATTTACGATTATGACAGCAACAAGTGGAACGACAGTCGCTACCGTACTGACGACACCGGCTTTAACGTTGATGCCGGTATCGCGGCCGATTTTGGTGAGCACTGGACGGTCGGCGTGAGCGGGCAAAACCTGATGTCACGCGATATCGACACCAAAGACATTCGCATCCGTAACGGGCGCACGGGGGAGGTGGTGAGCTATAAAGATACCTACCAGATCCGCCCTCTGGTTACCGCGGGTGCCGCCTGGCATAACGATCTGGTGACGTTAACCGCCGATGGCGATCTGACGGAAACCAAAGGCTTCAAAAGCGAAGACACTTCTCAGTATGTTGGCATAGGCGCCGAAGTGACGCCGCTGAACTGGCTGGCGGTGCGTGCGGGTTTCCGTGCTGACATGAAAGGTAACGACAGCAATGTCTTTACTGGCGGTGTCGGTTTTGCACCGTTTAACACGGTCCATGTCGACCTGATGGGCCTGTACGGTGAAGACGAGACCTGGGGCGCAGGCGCCCAGCTGAGCATGACCTTCTAAAGTGCACCGGAGGCGCTGCGCCTCCGGCTTTTCTTTGTGCTATAGTAGCGCCCCCTTTTCACCAGATGCTTAAAACTTCGCCATGTCGTCAGAATTACAGACTGCTTTCCCTGCACACCGTTTCTCCATTGCGCCGATGCTCGATGGGATTGATATATCATTACAATCAATGACATATGTTTTTGTGGGGTGCTATTGGTGACCTAACCCCTCGCACCAACTTACGAATTCACCTGTTTGAGCTCCTTCCTTGCTGCCGCCCTACGCTGATCAAGATAATCTGCCAAATCCTTCACATGCACCAGGCGTGGGGCTTTGTTAGAGTCTGCCGCCCGAAAGCTTGGGATGGGCAGCTTACCGGCGTTGGCCCGCTTGTTGGCGAGCTCGGTTGAGATTCCGAGGTATTTCTCTGCAATCTTCTCCAGAGGAATGTCAGAAGTCTCGAACTCAGCCATTAACAAGAACATTGTATTCATAAACACCTCACACCACGCTCAGGCCATGACAGTGGCGCCAGACTTCAAACATGCGTTTTACCACTTCACGGGCATAATACCCGTAGTCGTCTATCGTCAGATCGTAGCGGTCGCCGTATTGCTGACGCATAAATTTCTCGAAAGATAACTGCACTGGTGTTCTTTTCATCACTACCCCTGAACTCTGGTTTTTCTGTTGGCAGCTTTACCGTCAGACTGCGGGTGTTCTTCCATTGGTATGGTAGTCACGATGGCCTGACGGTGTACTGATGGCTTAACGAGGAAGACCGCCTTACCATTCGTCAGCGCCCATCCGCCTTCACGACCACATTTGGCAACACAGGCACAGACTTTTCGCGATAACCCCTTGCGGTTGATATCGAACAAACCCGCGCTGCCCAGATCGGCAATCAGGTTCCCCGCATCACCACCAATGCGCTCGATGTAACGCTCTATGGCGTGGGTGGTGATCCGGTAGTGGCGATAGTAGACTGAGCCCGAGAGACTCATGCGGGGTTCTACCGTATAGGCCGGTATTGCTACCGGCGCTACTGTGTTCATTTGGCCACCCCTTCATCATGAGCAGCTGCAAATCCAAGGGACAGCGCGAGAGACAGAGTCAGTCCTGCTAAAAAACCACAGTTAGCAGTACCCCACTGCATGCCGCTGGCGAAAAAGGTAAAGACACCTGCGCCACACACCATGAGAAATGCAAACCAGAAACGACGGCTCATAGCGTTTCCTCCCATGTATTCAGGCTCTCGCCGCAGAATGGGCAGAAATTCAGTACAACGCCACCACCAACAAACGCCCCAGAGTGCATCTGTGCGAGATCGGTTCCTGGGTCGCCGGTTTCAGTATTGACCCGCATGGGAATAAACAAGCCTTTACTGCGCGGCGTAGGATTGCCATATTCAAGAGAGCGCAACAGCAGCCCGCAGCGGGTCACAATTTTGTTGCCTTCAACACGACATTTTTCGGTGCTCATCGCTTCTCCTCCCGCTGCGCTGTTTTGTAGGCGCTCAGTACGTGCTTTGTCTTGCCGGAAATAACGGTCTTCATAAAAATGCATCCCCGGTACTCACTGATAACTTCCGGCGTCAGAAACAGAACGGTGTCGACCACGCGGTTATGTTTGCTGCGCTCAAGGATGGTGCTGGTGATCGTTACTGTTGCCACCGCGCC